>JBPCWX010000052.1:0-5002 GCA_051009095.1 Gammaproteobacteria bacterium
ATGTCCGCCACCGCATGAAACTCGCCCAATTTTGTTGCGATAACATGGCCGTCTTTGTCTAATAATACGGTATAAGGAAGTAGCCCCGTTTTATTGCCGTGTTGTTGAAAAAAATAAAACACATCAAAAGATGAGGTGAATATGTCATAGCGCACCGGCATTTGCCGTAAAAACTTTTCCACTGCGGCATTATCATCAATAGCAATGCCAACCACTGACACTCCCGCCGCTGCCGCTTCATCTAATAATGGCATCTCGTGGCGGCATGGTGCACACCAAGTCGCCCAAAAATTTACCAAGCGCAAAGCGGGCGGTAAATCGGCAAGTTTTGCCGGCGCGCCCGCCGTTGTTTGTAAGGGCATTTCCGCCAACATGACGGCATCGCCGCCGCCATGGTTTGCGTGATTATGGTTTGCCGCATGATTCACCCAAAGAGCGACCGCTAAGCCGGCGACAAAAGCGCCTGCCAACAGCAAGCGCTTGAATATTTTCACGGCTTATAGCAAAGGCACCACCAACAACGCTACAATGTTGATGATTTTGATAAGCGGATTGACGGCGGGGCCAGCAGTGTCTTTATATGGATCGCCGACCGTATCGCCGGTGATCGCGGCTTTGTGCGCTTCCGAGCCCTTACCGCCATAGTTGCCGTCTTCGATGTATTTTTTGGCGTTATCCCAAGCACCGCCGCCAGCCGTCATGGAGATGGCGACAAAAATACCGGTAACGATTGCGCCGATTAGCATCCCGCCCAATGCCACCGGGCCCAAAATAAAACCAACCGCCACCGGCGCCACTACCGGCAGCAATGAAGGGATCAGCATTTCGCGGATTGCCGCTTTGGTGAGCAAGTCTACGGCGCGGGAATAATCGGGTTTGCTGGTGCCTTCCATAATGCCCGGGATTTCCCTAAACTGCCGCCTGACTTCTTCCACCACCGAAGACGCGGCGCGCCCTACCGCTTCCATGGCCATGGCGCCAAATAAAAATGGAATAAGTCCGCCGAGGAATAAGCCAATAATGACCATGGGATCATCCAATGAAAATTGTAAGCCCACGTATTTTTCGCTGGTTTCCAAAGCGCTGGTGTAGTCAGCAAACAGCACCAATGCCGCCAAACCGGCGGAACCAATGGCATAGCCTTTGGTCACTGCTTTGGTGGTATTGCCGACCGCATCCAGCGGGTCAGTGATATTACGCACATCATCGGGCAATTCCGCCATTTCTGCAATGCCGCCGGCGTTATCAGTGATTGGCCCGTAGGCGTCCAAGGCAACAATAATGCCAGTCATGGACAGCATGGAGGTTGCGGCAATGGCGACACCGTACGAGCCGGAATAGGCCACGCCTTCCACTGCGCTTATGGTGTAGGGGATATAAATCGCCACACACACCGCCAAAATGGGCGCCCAGCAAGATTTCATGGATACTGCCAAACCAGCGATGATATTGGTGGCGTGGCCGGTTTCAGAGGCTTTGGCGATACTTTGCACCGGCGCAAAAGCAGTGTCTGTGTAATACTGAGTGATGGCCACCAAAGCGGCGGTCAGCAGCAGCCCGATAATCGCCGAGATGTATAACGGCGCAAAAGACAGCACATCACTTTGGGCGGCGATAAAGGACGTTATCGGCACATAAATGGCCGCCGCAGTCGCCCCCGCGATAAAAAGCCCGCGATATAAAATATTCATAATCGGGCTGCCGGCGTTAATTTTTTTCAACACTCCGTCAATAATGATCACCAGCGGTTTGAAGGGACCAAAATTGCGATTGGAAGCGACAAAAAAGCAGCCGATAATGGACGCGATGATCGAGGCGCCGCCCAATAAGAGCGGATACAGCACCGCTCCTTCGCTGCTATAAACCAACGCGCCCAAGAGCATGGTCGCGATAACGGTGACGGCATATGTTTCAAATAAATCGGCGGCCATCCCGGCGCAATCGCCGACATTATCACCGACATTATCGGCGATGACCGCAGGGTTGCGCGGGTCATCTTCGGGAATGCCGGCTTCCACCTTACCGACCAAATCGGCGCCCACATCGGCGCCTTTGGTGAAGATACCGCCGCCCAAACGGGCAAAAATGGAGATTAAGGAACCGCCAAAACCGAGCCCGACCAGAGGATGGACAATATTGGTGAGGGTTTCATCACTGCTCAAAGTGCCCAAGTCGCCGGGGTGTAAAAAGGCATAATAGCCGGCACATCCCAATAATCCCAAACCAACCACCAACATGCCGGTGACGGCGCCGCCGCTGAAGGCCACGGTGAGGGCTTGGTCGATCCCAGAGCGGGCGGCTTCGGCGGTGCGGATATTGGTGCGCACGGAGACATTCATGCCGATATAGCCGGCGGCTGCGGAAAAAATCGCGCCGATGGCAAAGCCGGCGGCGGTTTTCCAATCCAAGGCGAGGCCGAGGACCATAAATAAAACAGCGCCAACCCCCGCGATAGTGCGATATTGGCGGTTGAGATAGGCTTGCGCGCCCTCTTGCACCGCATCGGCGATGCTGCGCATTCGCTCATTGCCGTCTGGCAGGCTCAGAATCCACCGCACTGATAAGGCGCCATAAATAATGGCGGCGATGGCACACAAAATAGTTAAATAAAGTAGAAAAGTCATGGGATTCTCCGTGCTGGGGAAACATTAATCTATTGCAAGGATGGTATTCTATCAAAATTTTAGCGGGGCGCAAAAAATTGCGTGGATTTCCCGCATAATTTCAACCATGCCGTCCAATGTTGGCGGTTGATTTTAGTCGATTAAATAGTCATCCACCCGCCCCGTCACCTCGCCGCGCCGAAGAGCAAGATTGACCCCTGACAGGGCGGTGATGGCACCGAATCGCTTACTGATGTTGTCCACCAGCAAATGTGCAGACTTGTCGCCCGGTGCCAAGCTAGTTACCGCAGACATGTCACTCTACACACTAATCATTTGCACCGCAGAAACGTTAAAACAATCGGTTTGTTGGGAATTATTTAGTTGCGGCAAAAATCGGTGTTCGCTGCTTCTCCCTTACACACATCACTTTTGGAGATGGTCGGATCGTTATCAATGACATACTGCACACCTTTTTCGCCCATAGCGGAATAAAATTCCACCAAGGCGGCAGGCACACGCTTACCCACGCCGTTGGGCGGTGATTTGCCGTCCGCTACGCTTTCAACCGATTTACCGCTTAGTAATGCTTGGGTCACATCCGCCGTCACTGCCGCCATTTTGGCAAGCGGACGCCAGACACTTTGTGTTTGTTTACCCAGCAGCATCAGCTGCAAAGCTTGCACCGTGGCGTCAAGCCCGCTAACCGGAACATCACCCGCCAGCCCCTGCTCTTCCAAAGCCGCAATTGCTGCACCGGCGTTGCCGTCATTAGATGCCACCACACCTTGGACATTGTTGTTAAGTTTGGTTAGCGCCTGATCCATGCTGCGGCGGGCGATGGCGGGATCCCAGCCCGGCGTGTCGCTTTCATAGCCGTTAACACGCGCCCCTGACGCGAACAGCGGGCGCAACACATCCATTTGTCCCTGATAAATCGTATCGGCATTGGGGTCGGTCGGCGAGCCTTTCAGCAACACTAACGTATCGCCTACTTGTGTGTTGGCGACCACAGCATATGCCTGAGAACTTCCCGAAGCGCGCAGGTCCGCTTGCACCCAGAATGAGGTGTTTTGCGAATGAATCATGCGATCATAAGCGATAGTTGGCACGCCGGCATCTTTGGCGCTGTCGGCAATAACCGCCGCTGCATCGCCGTCAATGGGGATGACGACCAGCACTTTGGCGCCACGCGTTAGCGCTTGCTCTGCCTGCCGCTGCTGTGTCGCCGTATCATTGTTGGCGTTGAACACCTCAACTTTGACATCGGGCGCGATTTCTTTCATGCGGTCGAAAAACGCTTTCGCATCCTGACTTTCCCAGCGTGGATTGACGTTCTCGGGCAGCAGCATCGCCACATAATCTTCCGCCGCCGCCGAAGCGGGCGTCAGCAAAGATGACACGGCAAATATCGCCGCAAAAAAATGTGTTGTCAGTTTGGAATGTTTCATAAGAGTTCTCCTTGTGTTATTGTGTTAATTATAGTAAAGCCATCTTCTGTCTATGCAAGCGCATCCTTACTCGCTACCTTGGCCTCATCCAGACGGCGTTTAGCATCCGCCAATTTACCTTCGCCATATGTGCCGGCGACAGTACGCCGCCCAATTTCTCGGGCGATTTGCGTAGACAAACTGGGTGATAGCATGGCAATTCCTCTCAAATCGTAAAATATGGCCTCATTCATACTATTTATTATATCATATTATCTTTGAATGTCAACTTATTGTCCCTAATATTTATCCGCGAATAAGATATAAAGGCATGGTACAGGTGAGATTAGAAGGTTAGGGATGGGTGGAAACTTTCTTATCGCGGTTTATTTATCTTGATTTTTTATTATGGTGTTTTTTACTGGCGAAAAAACATTGCCAGCTCAGGAAATAGCAATATCAGTATTAGCACAAAAATTTGAATGACAATAAAAGGCAGAAAACCGCGGAAAATATCCGGTAGCGTAATGTTGGGCGGCGCGACGGATTTTAGATAAAATGCAGCAGGACCAAATGGCGGCGACAAAAATGACACTTGCATGTTGACGCAAAATAATATTCCAAACCAAACGGAGATGAATGCTGGCGCCTCCGCCAGCGGGCCAAATATGCCGATTTCTTCCGGGGGTAGTTTTAATACAATCGGCAGGAAAACCGGCATGACAAGCAGCACAATACCGACCCAATCCATAAAAGCGCCAAGGAAAATCAGCATAACCATCATCATCGCTAATACTCCTAAGGTTGGCAGCTGAGCATCCGTAATCAACGCAGCGACATATGTGGGACCGCCGATGATGGTATATGCCCCCGCCAATGCGGTTGCCCCAAAAGTCACCCACATGATGGTGCCGGTGGATTTAAAAGTGCGCAGCAGCGATTCGCGTATCAGCTCATAAGATAGCTCAC
>JBPCWX010000053.1:0-4658 GCA_051009095.1 Gammaproteobacteria bacterium
GCCAATGATTCGATGATTTCGCCGCTGATTTCCTCGTGTGCATGAAAGGCTTCATGATCATGATTGTCATGGGCTTCGTGCATGTCGGATAGTTTGTTATCAGGGGCGGATTCAGACATTTCGCCGCTGGTTTCCTCGTGCGCATGAGAGTCTTCATGATCATGATTGTCATGGTCATGGTTGTCGTGGGTTTCGTGCATATCGGATAGTTTGTTATCCGAGGCGGATTCAGACATTTCGCTGCTGGTTTCCTCGTGCGCATGAGAGTCTTCATGATCATGATTGCCATGGTCATGGTTGTCGTGGGTTTCGTGCATGTCGGATGGTTTGTTATCCGAGGCGGGAGCGGATGGGGATTCAGACATCGTGGTGATGATTGTGGGTGTGATGATAAACGGCGAGATGATTAACAGCATCTTCGCCAAATAATTGAATAAACTCTGGCGCCGTGGTTATTGACTGCGGTTTGCCGCTGCAACAAATGTGATGGTACAAGCACACCACATGGTGGGTGCAAGACATGACTAAATGTAAATCATGCGATACGAGAAGCACTGCAAGATTGCGATTTTGGTATATTTTTTCCAATAACTTATAAAAAGCCAGCTGCCCGCTCACATCCAAATTTTGTGTCGGCTCATCCAACACCAATAAATCAGGGTTGCCAAGCAAGGCGCGGGCCATGAGAATGCGCTGCAATTCGCCGCTGGATAGCACTTGCAACGGCTTGTCCAACAAATGCTCGACCTTGGTTTCCGCCGCAGTCTGCGCGATCGCCTCGGCGCTGGCGTGCTTGCGCAGAGCCAAAAAATTCCGCACCGTCAGAGGAATCGCCAAGGGCATGGAGGCGTGCTGCGGCACATAACCAAGTGCCAGCGACTGAGAGCGAGATACGGTGCCTTGGTCCGGCTGGACTAAGCCGAGCAGACACTTAAGAAAAGTGGACTTGCCCGCACCGTTTGGGCCAATAATGGTGATGAAGTCGCGGCGGGAGACGGCAAGCGATACATCACGCAAGATGTCTACCTTGCCGCGCCGCATCGAGATATTGTCGGCACGCACCAGAGAATCTGCAAAATTAGATGAAGACATGATAATGCTTAGCCGGCGCATTGAGGGCAGAGCCCTTCAATTTCCACGGTGATATTCTGCGGCAGAAAGTTGCTGCCGGCGGCGGTGCGGCCGATGGCACGTTCTATTTGCGGGTTGCAACATTCGGCATATTCGCCGCAGCGGGCGCAAATAAGAAAACAACAAGTGTGCTTTTCCCCTGGATGCGCACAGCCAACATATGCGTTTTGGCTTTGGAGTTTGTGCACCAAACCGCAGCTGCGCAAAAAATCCAAGGCGCGATAAACTTTCGGCGGTTTGGCATCACCCCCGATGGCTTTTAAGATGCCATATGCTTTTTGGGGGTGGTGGCTTTTCCACACTATGGCCAATACGCGCCGCCGCAAAGCGGTTAGCCGCAATGCCTGCCGCTGGCATAATTGCTCCGCCTGCGCCAAGGCGCGCCTAAGGCACAAATTATGCGAGCGACAAGAAATCATGGTCTGTTGTTTACTCATAATGATATATTATAACATAACATTAACCTAAGTCAACCCTATTTTTATATTTTTTTACATTTTCGCTAAAAATATTTCTTGGCGGTGGTCGCCGCCTAATAGGTTAGCGAATAGCAGTGCTTGGGTTATGCCAATGTTTTGCCGTGGCGGATACCGCGATATATGGCGGGCAACCCGCAATTATTGCCTTCGGCGTTTTTTATTGGGCGGTGCGGGACAGCACATAGATGGCCATGTCAGCGTATAAATTGGGGGCGAAAGTGATTTGCTGAGTGCCAGCCAAAAACACACTTTGGCGGGTTTGTAAACCTTCTTCGCGGCATAATTGCTCAAAATCTTTAATGGTGCAATAGCGCACATTGGGGGTGTCGTGCCAGTGGTATGGCAACAAGGGGTTGCCCGGCATGACCCCCGACAGCAACTGCTGGCGCAGCCGCCAATGACCAAAATTGGGAAAAGACACAATCGCCACGTCCCCGATGCGAAGCATCTCGCGTAATAATTGTTGGGGCGGTAAGCGGACGCTTTGCAAAGTTTGCGACAATGCCACCACCGCAAAAGCGTTATCGTAAAACATGCCCAAGCCTTTGTTAATGTCGCAATACACGGCCTGCACGCCGCGCTCAAAACAGCGAATGAGACCGTCGCGGTCAATATCCGCTCCCACCCCGCGGGCCGCCCGCTCAGCGCGCAAATATGCCAGCATGTCGCCTTCGGCGCAACCCAAATCCAACACTGAAGCGCCGTGCGGCACTGCCGCCGCAATGCGTTGAAAATCTAAGCGCATGATGAATCCTCTGCCGCCAACCGATTCATAAAAGCGCGTACCGCCCGATGATATGCCGGCGCCGCCAGTAAAAAAGAGTCGTGCCCCTCCTGCGATTCAATTTCAAGATATGACACATCTTTGCCGGCGCGCAACAAAGACTGTGTCATCTCTTCTGAACAGCGCGGGGGAAAACGCCAGTCGCTGGAAAAAGACAACAGAAAAATTTTGGCGGTAATTGAGGCAAAAGCAGCCGCTAAATCTCCTCCCGCCGCCGGGTCGAAATAATCCAAGGCCCGCGTCATTAATAAATAGGTGTTGGCGTCAAAAAAACCGGAAAATTTTTCTCCCTGATGGAGCAGATAAGATTCCACTTGAAATTCGGTGCCAAAATGATAAGTCGCCTGCGCGCGCCGTTCGCGACCAAATTTGGCGGACATTTGCGCATCTGATAAATAGGTGAGATGTCCCAACATGCGCGCCACGCTAAGCCCCCGCTGGGGCTGGTGCGGTTTGTCATAATAATCACCGCCGTAAAAATCCGGGTCGTTTAATATCGCACGGCGGGCAACTTCATTAAAGCCGATGTTTAGCGCGGTTAATTTTGCGGCGGCGGCAATGGCTACTGCCGCCCGCAACCGCTCGGGAAAATCTATCGCCCAGCGCAAAGCCTGCATCCCGCCCAAACTGCCGCCGACCACGGCGGTAAACTGGGTGATGCCCAAGCGATCGGCTAAATGGCGCTGTGAATGTACCCAGTCTTCCACGGTCACCACCGGAAAACGGGAGCCATATGGCATGCCGTCTTTTGGATGCGGGCTGCTGGGGCCGGTGGAGCCGTGACAGCCGCCCAGATTATTAACCGATAACACAAAAAATTTCTCCGTGTCCAGCGGTTTGCCGATACCAATAAAATTATCCCACCAGCCAATGTCTTTGGGGTTGTCGGCATACCATCCCGCCGCATGCTGAGAGCCAGATAAGGCATGACACACCAAAACCGCGTTGCTTTTGTCGGCATTCAGCGTGCCATATGTCTCATAACTTAGCTGCCAGGTTGACAGTTGCGCGCCTGATTGAAACGTGAACGGTTGATTAAAAACCGCAGTTTGCTGCTGCACTTCGCCCACTGAGGAAGTCATGGCAACGGGCGCAAAAAACCACAATGACCAGCGGCGCACAAGGTTTGCCGCACTTGTTCTGCCGCAGTTTCTTGCTGATAGGGTCCCGCCAGCGCTAAATAATGCCCGTTGCTCTGTCGTACGGATGCCGCAATCCCTAATGATTGAATTTTTTGTACCAGCCGAGTGGCATTGGCCGCTTGGGTGAAGGCGCCTAACTGAATGTATACTGCCGCCGTGGGCAGATGGGCGGGACGGGGAACAATGATGCTTTCTATCAGCACATCGCCAACGCCAACAGATATTAAATCTAATTTAGCCGCTGCTGTATATGACAGGTCAAGAATGCGTCCGCTCAGAAAGGGGCCGCGGTCGTTAATCCGCACAATCACACTTTTATTTGTTGGCTTGCCGTCTCTTAGTCGAGTCACGCGCGCATAACTGGGGATGGGGAGTGTCGGATGAGAGGCGGTCATTTTTCGCATGTCATATATGTCCCCGGTTGCCGTCAATCGGCCATGATAACGCCTGCCATACCAAGAAGCTTCTCCTTGCTGGCGATAGGGCGTCAATGTTTTACGCGGTATATAACGCTTGCCCAGAGCGACATAGGGTTTGGTGGCGGCAATGTGAATGGGCTCCCATTGCGGCACCGCATCGGGGACGGCGCGCCAGTCAAAATCCGCCGGCGGGCCATCGTCTAAGTAATAACCACCGCCTGAGGGAGCGGTTTTTATGGGGCTGACCTTGGCTATAGAATCATAACCGCCGCTTGCTGAGGGAGTGGGAATAACCTCAATCGGCGGCGCTGTGGCACAGGCAGAAGTCAGCATGGATAAGATAATCAGTGATTTTTTCATCGCCGCGCCACCGCTAAGATCAAACCAAAACCGGCAAAAGTGGCAATGAGAGCAGTGCCGCCATAACTAATCAGCGGCAGCGGCATCCCCACCACTGGCAAAAGCCCCGATACCATGCACAAATTGATGCTCATGGTCATAAAAAATATTGCGGTTATACCGGCTGTCGCCAAATGACCAAAACGACTTTTGGCGCGCCCGGCGATAAGCAGGCAACGCCACGTAATTAATAACGTTAACGTCAACAGCCCCGCGCTGCCCACCAAACCAAATTCTTCGGCATATACCGCAAAAATAAAATCGGTGTGCCGTTCGGGTAAAAATCCTAACTGTGCTTGCGAGC
>JBPCWX010000054.1:0-4876 GCA_051009095.1 Gammaproteobacteria bacterium
TGGGGCGGGTTGCCATAAAATTGTTTGCTGCCGCCGCCCTGCAAACACAGCGGGGTGTTGTTTGCGGCAGCGGCGGCAATTTTGGCGGCAATGCGGGAGACGGTGTCTTTCATCATTAAATTATAAAAGCTTGCCGCTGTATCGGTGCTGATTGTCGCTAAAAACGCCAAAATCTTTAATAAACGCCTTGGCAAATGATTTCCAGCCGTTTTGATAATCGCGGCTGGTGTGGCGAATGAAAAAATCCATGTCGTCCGAGTTTAATTGCGCCAGTAGTTTTTCAATGCCCATTCCCTGCTTGGGCTTGACCGCATAGCCCGCATAAAAGGTGTGATGAGGGTGGGGGCAGCGCATAAAGTTTGGCATTTTATTGATGCCGGCGGTCAAAATTTTATCGCCCAAAGTTTTGGCTAAATTCATTTCGCGCCCGTAGGCATACCACCGCAGTTTATTTATGCCGCCTTTGTCGCGCTGCAACAGCCGCTTTTTGTGTGCCGATAAATAAGCATAAAGACAAGGAAAACGGGCGGCAAGTGTTTGTTCGGGCAATAGCCAAGGTTTGATTAGGTTGCTCTGGTCGTACGGGCAAATGATAACTCTTTCTTTTATGTCCCTGCCCTCTTTCATCACCGATGCTTTTAATATCGGCAGCAGCGCCCCTTTTTCCAAGTTAACCGACTGTCCGTCAACTGTGCGACATTCCACATAACCGCCTTTTTCGCCAATTTTCTCCAAGACAAACACATCATCCGCCAAGGTTTGCACGCCGACACAAATATCGGCAATTTCGCCCAATGGTGTGCCGCGTTTTTTAATGGCGGTTATTTTTTGCAAAACCGATGAATCGCCCAGCACCCAGCCATTTTCCTGCAACTGCGACACAGTGATTTTGCCGTTGGCGCATATGTTCTGACCGTCAAAACGATATAAAGACACTTTGCGGCGGGCGGTGTTTTTTCGCAGCACGGTGATTAGCGAATAGGTGGAGACGCCGCGAAATAATTGATGCGGGCCAAAGTCAATTAAACTTTCCAGCAGGTTATGATGGGCCAAAAAATCACGCAGTCTTTTACCGGCGGCGGTTCTAAGATAAGTGTTGGGCGTGATGTAGCCAATGGCGCCGCCGCTTGATAATAATTTTATCGCCAGCTCAAAAAAGGCGATATACATATCGGCGCAGCCATGCCCCGCCAAGGGCCAAGCAGCGGCGATTTTTTGCCTTCGCTCGGCGCCCAAATGTTGAATGCGGATATACGGCGGATTGCCGACAATCAGGTCAAAGGCGCCAAAATATGGAGTCATGGCTTTTTTGTCGCTGCTGTCCAAGGGGATAAGATTCCAGCTGACGCGCTGACGGATACCGTTTTTTGCCAGCAAGTGGTCCAGGTTTTGGCGGCAGCGGGTTAGCGCCTGACGGTCAAGGTCAAAGCCGGTGATGTTGTTTTGCAAGATGGCGCAAAGATTTTTATCGTCGACATGGTTAATTATTTTTGCCGCCGCTTTCACCAAAAAAGCGCCTTCGCCACAAGAAGGATCGCAAATTTTTACGCGGGTCAAATCTTTTGTCGCCAGCGTTTTTTGCAAAATCAGATCCACAATCCATTCTGGCGTGTATACCACGCCGTATTTCTTTTGTGTGGTGATGTTGTTTCTAATGGGCATATGTTAGGTCAGCTGCTTTGCGCGGTGTTTTGTTAATTTAACAAAGACGGAGAAAAATCTTTCCAGTGTCGCTTCGGTTTTTAAGAATTTAACCACATCCTTGGAAAATCCCAGCTTGTCGATATTGGCAAGACCGCGAATGTGTTTTGCTTCATGGTCAATATCAACAATAATAAAGCCTAACGCCTCTGGTCTATGAGGGTGTTTTTTATCCGCCAACAGTTTTCTGTACTTATCAATGTGGTGTGATGATAATGTTTCAATATCTATTCTTTCACCACCTCTTTTAAGATACGGTATGGCACTGGGCAAAACAAATAATGCCCCGCAGTTAATGTTTCCACGCTGCATATTAGCCGTTTCCCCCATCAAATGCTCAAAATAATTGTTGGCATTTTGCTTAAAATTGGACGTGGCGAATTTAAAGCTAATAGCCGTTACCGGATGCTGGCAATAATAAATGCCAACATCAACTTTTTTGGGGTAGTATTTACCGCTAAAGCTCGCTTCTTGCGCAGTTTCATCATCCGCCCTGATGCTGCGCGCCGTATATCCATCGCCCAATAAAGACATAGAAGTATCGGCTAACCATTGATGAATAGGCTTTAACTTGTTTGTGCTTCTGGAGCCGCCCGGGGCGTTGTAGTTTTTATAAGAGCGGTTAAGCGCTTGTAAAAAACCGGTTACCATATCATTCTCCCGCATTTTTTTGTGTATCATCATTGCTCATCATTTGTTGCGTAAATCATCGCGCACATAATCCGGCGCATAGCGAAAAGTCATGCGGCGTAAAGTGTCATCCCGCCATAAAAAATGATGCGCCAAAACGCCCAAGATGTGCAAGACGGCAAAAATCATAATCAGCAAACCGCCCCAATAGTGCAAAGCGCGTATTTGTCCGGCGGGTGAATCGCCAAACATGCCCGCCAACGGAGCAATCACGTCATATATCGGCTGAGCAAAAACGGGCAGCGCCATGCCCAAAAAGGCCAATTCCCGCCCCGCTAACTGAGTCATCATCATGCCGCCCAAGGCTTGCGCCAGCACCAAAGCATACAATATCCAATGAGTCAAAACAGCCGCTAATCTGATAAGGGATGATGATGCCAGCGAATCCACCGGGCGATTGATTAACTTCCATAGCAGGCGAAACGCCATCAATGCAAATACGGCCATGCCGATTTGTTTGTGGATAAAAATCAACTCGCCGATTTTGTCGGTGCGGTCAAGTGAATCGGAATATTTGCCGCCGGCAACTAAACCAGCCAACAAAATAAATAATAGCCAATGCAGGAAAATTGCCATCCAGCCATATTGATCGCGTTTGTTAAATGCAGACATTGGGTCCTCCTTTTATCTTGCCAAGTTAAAGCGGTTTACCATACCTGCTGCCGATTATAACAAATCGCGCGCCCGATTTATTACACCATAAAATACCCGCCGCTAAAATACGCCGCCGCGCATAATCTTTATCGCGATATTGGGCGGATGAAAACAAAGGCGCGACTGTCTTAGCCGCGCCTTTGGCTGTTGCCCGCTCAGAGGGAATAATACATTTCGTATTCTATGGGATGCGGCGCTTCGCGAAAGCGCACGACTTCCTTCTGTTTCAGTTCAATATAAGCGTCCAGGCAATCATTGTCAAAAACGCCAGAGGAGGTGAGAAATTTACGGTCTTTGTCCAATTCGTTCAGCGCGTCCGCCAATGAGCCGCTGACCTCTTGAATTTTTTGGGTTTTACTGTCGGAAGTGCGCGAGACGTGATACAGGTTATAGTCACTCGGTGGTCCCGGGTCAATTTTATTTTTAATCCCGTCCAACCCCGCCAGCATGAGGCCAGTAAAGCATAAATAGGGATTGGCCGATGAGTCGGGAAAGCGCATTTCAACACGGCGCGATTGCGGCGAAGAATGGGGGATGCGCAAAGCGGCGGAGCGATTGCGGGCTGAATAGGCCAGCTTGACCGGCGCCTCGTAGCCGGGCATCAACCGCCGATAAGAATTGGTGGAGGCGTTGGTCAGGGCGTTCAAGGCGCGGCCGTGCTTCAGGATGCCGCCGATGTACCACAAAGCCTCTTGTGATAAGCCGCCGTATAACTTGCCTTGGAAAATATTGTGCCCTTTTTTGGCGATGGATTGATGGACGTGCATGCCGCTGCCGTTATCGCCTTTGAGCGGTTTGGGCATGAAAGTGGCGGTCTTGCCAAATTGGTGGGCGACATTAAACACCACATATTTGAGCAGCTGGCTGTCGTCGCCGCGTGAGACCGCCGCGCCGCCGCGGGTGCCGACTTCGCACTGCCCGGCGGTGGCGACTTCGTGGTGATGCACTTCGGCAACAATGCCCACATCACCCAAACGCAAACATATTTCGCTGCGCAAGTCGGCCAGCGAATCCACCGGCGGCACCGGAAAATAACCGCCTAAAACCCCCGGACGATGACCGCTGTTATAACCGTCAAAATCCATCCCCGATGACCACGCGCCTTCTTCGCTGAGGATTTTATAGCCGGTGTCATTCATATCATTTTTCCACATGACTGAATCGAACACAAAAAACTCTGGCTCGGGGCCAAAAATAGCCGAGTCGCCAATGCCAGTTTTTTTCAAATACGCCATGCCCGCGGCGGCAATCGAGCGAGGGCATCGGCTATAGGTGATTTTGGCGTGGGGGCGGTAAACCTGGCAAATCAAAATCAGCGTTTTTTCGTCCATAAAAGGGTCGACCTGAGCCGAGGATAAATCGGGCATGAGCACCATGTCCGAGTCTTCAATCCCGCACCAGCCGTCAATGGAGGAACCGTCAAAATTTTTACCTTCGGATAAAAACTTGGCGTCAACCTGTGAGGCGGGCACGGTGATGTGATGAAATTTACCGTGAAAGTCAGTGAAACGAAAATCGACAAAAGCAATTTTCTCACTGCGGATTTTCTTTAATAAATTGGCTACATTCATGATTTTGCTCCTTTACAAAAATGAAAATATAAAAAGACATTAGCATTATACATTAAAATTATGAAATAAACACATTAGATTTTATAATGTAAAAAATTGTGGCAAAAAACATACGGTGAACGGCGAAGCGGGGGGCGAATAGTTGCGTATAATTTGCGGTTATGCGCTATTCATTATTAACGCTGGCGCGCAATGCGCTGAGTTATCATCAAAACTGGCCGCGCGCTTGGCGCAGTCCGCCGCCGCAGTCGGCATATGAT
>JBPCWX010000055.1:0-4079 GCA_051009095.1 Gammaproteobacteria bacterium
AATAAAATTGGCTGAATGGCAAGCGGGCAGGGCGGTTTAGGTTTATTTAATCTCACCCCCCGCTTTTAGGGGGGGGTGCAAGTGCCAAAGCACTTGCGGGGGGTGTTTTATCTTTACTTATTTATGACACCCCCCGCGAGTTCGCTATCGCGACCTCGCACCCCCCCCCACAAGTGCGGGGGGTGAGAATATTGGCGAGGGGTGAGAATATTGGCGGGGGTGAGAATATTGGCGAGGGGTGAGATTATTGGCGATGGGTGAGAATATCGGCGGGGCGCATTAAAGCCCATCCATTTTTATGCCGCCAAATTTTATGCCGCCAAATCTCGTAAAAAATCCGCTAATTGTTCGGCGCAGTGTAATGGTTCGGACGCTAAATTTTGGATAATAACCGTTTTGCCGTCAGGCGATGGACGGCATTTTTGGGCGGCGATTTTTTCCATGAGTTTGTTCACACAGGTCGGCTGCGCGATAAATTCCACGCGCGCTTCATTCGCCGAGGTCACGCGCAACCGCACCACTTCCGCCGCCGTTGCCAGCAGGCGCAAACGATGACAGGCTATTAATTGTTTGGCCGGCTGCGGCACCGCGCCAAAACGGTCTTCCCATTCCAGCTGCACGTCATTAATTTCCGCCGCCGCTTCGCACAAAGACAAGCGGCGATAATAGCCCAGCCGCTCATTGGCGGAGCCCACATAATCCGCCGGCAAAAGCGCCGGCGCGTGCAAGTCAATGATGGTGTCAATATCGCTCACCGTCGCCGCATCGCCGTGCAGCCGCCGCATTGCCGCTTTTAGCATCCGCTGATACATGGCGCAGCCCACCGCCTCAATATCGCCGCTTTGCCGTTCGCCCAAGATTTCGCCGGCGCCGCGAATTTCCAAATCGCGCATGGCAATAAAAAAACCACTGCCCAATGCCGCATATTGCGCCAGCGCGGACAATCGCTTTTCTCCGGCGGGGGTTGCCGCCCCTTCCGGCGGCGTCAAAAATAAGGCAAAGGCTTGCATTGCCCCGCGTCCCACCCGCCCGCGCAGCTGATGCAGCCGTGATAAGCCCAGGCGATCGGCGCGATTGATGATGATGGTGTTGGCAGAGGCAATATCCAAGCCGCTTTCAACAATCGTCGTGCACAGCAGCAGGTTGGTTTCGTGCCGCAAAAAACGGCGCATTTCCTGTTCCATGGCCATGCCGCGCATACTGCCGTGCGCCACCGATAATTTTGCCTCCGGCAGCCATTCGCGTAATTGCGCCGCCATGCTCTCCAAGGTTCGCACTTCGTTGTGGACAAAATAAATCTGCCCCCCGCGCAAGAGTTCGCGCTCGCAAGCGTCTGCAATCATGCCCCGCGAAAAAGGCGCGACGGTGGTTTTTACCGCCAACCGCGCCGGCGGTGGCGTGGCAATAATCGATATGTCGCGCGCCCCTTCCAAAGCCATGGCCAAGGTGCGCGGAATGGGTGTCGCCGACAGCGATAAAATATCCACATCGGCGCGCAGGGACTTAAAATGCTCCTTTTGCCGCACGCCAAAACGATGCTCTTCATCAATCACCAGCAGCCCCAGATTATGAAATTTAACCGACGATGACAGGAGCGCGTGGGTGCCGATGATAATATCAATTTTGCCTGCGGCTAACTCTTGCAGCACGGTGCGTTTTTCGCGGGATGAGGCAAAGCGCGTCAATGATGCGGTGCGGGCGGGAAAGCTGGCAAAACGGTCGGCAAACACCCGCGCGTGCTGCTCCGCCAATAATGTGGTGGGAGCCAAGATTGCCGCTTGCGCACCCGCCAAAGCGCAAGCACAGGCGGCGCGCAATGCCGCTTCGGTTTTGCCAAAACCCACATCGGCGGTGATGAGTCGATCCATCGGTTTGGCCGCCCGCAGGTCGGATAATATGTCTTGCATGGCTTTTTCCTGGTCGGGCGTTTCTTCATAATGAAAACCCCCGGCAAATTGCGCCAGTGCGCGTTCATCAAAACAGCGCGCCTTGCCGCCTTGGGCGAGACGGCGGGCGTTAATATCCAGCAAGCGCGCCGCCGTGTCGCGGGCGTTTTTTTCGGCGCGGGCGCGTATTTTTTTCCACCCGCCGCTGCCCAATTTAGAAAGCGGTGTGTCTTCGCCGCCATGGTGCGGCGCCAATAAATGCAGTTGGGACACCGGCAGCCACAGGCGTTGTTCTTCGGCGTAAGTAATCGCCAAAAATTCCTCCGTGTTGCCGTCTCTTTCGCGGCACTCAAGCCCGGTGTAGCGGCCGATGCCATAATCTCGGTGCGCCACTGTTTGCCCCGCCGCAAGTTCGCCGGCATGAATAAAGGACGACGCCTGACGGCGAATGGCGCGCGGCGGCAAACGCACTTGAAAAATTTCCGCCTCGGTTAGTATGGTTAACTTTTTTTGCTCGTCGACAAAACCGCTGCGCAGTGGCGCTATCGCCAAAGATGCGCCATCATCGGCGGCGGCAAAAGAGTCCACACAGCGCGGCGATAATTTTTCGGCGGCCAAGGCAGCCGCCAAAGACTGCCGTCTTCCTTCGCTGTCTACGGCAATGAGTGTGCGCCCCTGTGCCGAGCGCAAAAAATTCGCCAGCGGCGCATGAGAATTTGCGCGGCGATGATTCACCGCCACCACTGGCGGTTCACTTAATCTTTTGCCGGGCGCGCCCAATTCCAACAAGGAAAAACGGCGCAAGGCAGTGTGTAAATTTTCTTCACTCATAAATAAATCTTTGGCCGGCAGCACCGCGCGATTTTCATATACCGATGCCAATTTTTGCCGCCGTCTTGCCTGATGCAAAAAACGCGCCGCCGCATCACGACAAGCGCGATGCCATAATATCGCCACTGTGGGCGGTGGATAATCCAGGGCAAAATGCGGCCGTTCAAAAAACAGCGGCAGCATAAATTCCATGCCGACGGCAGGTTCACCGCGACTGACCCGGTCATAAACAGAATCTTTTATGCCGCCAAAATGGGCGGTAAAATTTTGGCGAAAGCGCGATATGCCGGCTGATGATAAATCGCATTCGCCGGAGGGCATGGCATGGACGGCATCGGTTTTGCCGATAGAGCGTTGGGTTTGCGGGTCAAACAGGCGAATTTGCTCAATTTCATTGTCCATCATCACCAAACGAAAAGGGGTTTGCGCATCGGGTGGAAAAATATCCATCTGCCCGCCATATGTGGCAAATTCGCCAGCCGCCAAGACGCGAGGGACGCGCACATAACCATTTTCGGCTAATTGGGCGGTTAATCGCGCCAGGTCCACAGTTGCACCAAGCCGCAGGTCAAAAGCGCCCGCAGCGACAAAAGCAGGAGGCGGACAAGGCAAAAGCATGGTGCTAATCGCCGCCACGGTGATTCCGGGGACGCCTTCATGCAATGCCGACAGCACCGCCAGCCGCGCCCCCGACACTTCGGGGGACGGTGAAATGGAGTCATATGGCAAGCAACCCCAATCGGGCAGCAGCCGCACCGGTATTTGTGGGGCAAAAAACGGTAATTCTTCGGCCAAATGCGCGGCACTAATGGAATCGTGCGCTAAAAACAGCAGCGGGCGGTTTTCGCGTGCGGCACATTCGGCAACCGCCAAGGCTTCACCCGCACCAACAAAGCCGGCAATTCGCTTCATTTGCCCAACGGGGGGGAGCGGCGGTAATAATTCAGTCAAGGGCATCAGCGCAAATGGCAACCTCGGTTTGACGGGTTGCAGATGTTGTTATAAGCATGATTTTTTAGTTTGTCCGCTTGTTCGCCTGCATCACAAGATATGCAATGGTCGCAAATAAAATAATCGCGCCTCCAATCAGCGAATGCCAGCCCGGGTTTTCGCGGAATAAAAGCCACGCCCAAACAGGTGCGATTGGGATTTCGATAATTCCAACCAGGGCGGCGACGGTTGCAGTTACACGCTGCACACCAAACAGATAAACGCCAAAACCAAGCCCGACATTTACCACGCCGTATAAAAACAGCCAGAAATAATCCATCGGTAAAGTGTCGGCAAATGAACTGAACGGCAAGGTGACCAGTGCGCCAAGGAAACCGGACAGATAGGTCGCTTTGACCGCATTTGCTTTGG
>JBPCWX010000056.1:0-8524 GCA_051009095.1 Gammaproteobacteria bacterium
CCACCGCTGACCCGTTATTGACCGCGCGGCTGGCGGCGGCGGCGGTATCTTTTGCCGCCGTTTGCTATGTGTGTTTTACCTTTGTGCTGAATTATGCCCACGACTACGGTTATCTTATTGCCGACACCGGCTGGCAAACGGCGCTGCTGTGGCGCAATGATTATTCCATGCCCAACCCGCCCATGGTGGCGGATAATGTACGCTTTGGCGCGGACTCGTTTTATCAGATTCATTTGGCTTTTTTGCTGGCGCCGTTTGCTTGGCTCAGTTATTTTTTGCCGGTCAGCGCAGAGGAATGGCTGGCCGTTTTCACCAGTTTGGGCGTGGCGATTTTGGCGGCAGCATTCACCCTTGCCATCGGCGGTTTTTTGCGTGCCGAAACGCCGACCTTGCGTCCCTTTGCTGCTCTTACTCTGGCCACCGCCGCCGGCTTTGTCTTGTCCTTGAATCCCATAATCGGCAACATCCTAATCTATCCGCATTTTGAATTGTGGATACCGGTTTTGCTTGTTTGCATATTGCTCGCCATTGCCAACGGGCGGACTAAAACCGCCGCTTTTATTCTTTTACCGTTATTATTAACACGCGAAGATGCGGGCTTGCATTTGTGCATGATATTGTGGACGGTGGCGGCGTGGCGGGCGATTATATTACGGCGAAATGGCGAACCTTGGCGTCGGGCATGGCGGGCGCAAAAACATTTGCTTATGTGGTCGGTGCCGGCGTTGGCTTACAGCCTTATTTGCTTACTTACGCCGGGCTGGGGGCGCGCCTTACCCGAGCCCAGCGTTTTGGAATTGTCCACCTTGGCCGAGCGTTGGCTGGCGATTGTGTGGCGTTTGGAATGGACGGCGCCTTTTGCGCTACTCATTGCGGCGGCGATTTGGTGGCGGCGGTGGTCATGGCTTGCTGGGCTTGTCTCTTGTCTGCCGTGGATAATTTATAACAGCACCCAAGGCGGCTCTGGCTTTGCCGGCGACCTGCAACTATATTATAGTTTCCCCCTGATTGTCGCCCTTTTTTGGCCTTTCATTGCCCATCAGTTTATCGCCCCCGAAAAAAAGCGGCGCAACCTCGGCACAGCGGCGGCATTGTTTGTCATCATTTTTGCCGCCGCCACCATCATCCGCCCCTATTCCGACACGTTGTCCACCCGCAACAGTTTGCGCACTTTGGCGTTGGTCAGCGGCGGCATACCGTCGGCGGAGAAGCGGGAGGCGCTGAGTTTGGCGGGCGATTTTTTGGCGGCACGCGCCGAGCGAATTATAGTCGCCGATTCATTCTCCGTTTTGCGCCCGCATGATGTCAAACACGACCGCTTTTTACCTTTGGATGATGGCGACCTCAATGTATGCGGCGGTGATTTTATGTTTGTCAACACCACATATTTTGACAATTTGCGCCGCAATGCCATGGCCGCGGCAATGGCGTTTAATCTGCGTCATCAATATCACCTGCACAACACTTCCTACCGTCTATTTTCCGCCCGTCCACTCTGCGATGCCGGGGCCAATGGCTGCGCCGGCAACATGCCGCTAAGCGAAATTCCCCTGGGCAACTTGCGGCAGGATGTGGCGGCACGCTTTGGCGCCCAAGGGATGACGTGGCGCGGGTGCGTTTTGCGGACAAACAACATAGGACAAAAAGGCGACCAAGACGGCTTATTGATACCGCCGCAGGCAAGCGGATTGGTGGCGGAATTGACCGACGTGCCACTGCCCGCCGGACAATACGCCCTGGATATTATTTATCGCCACGAAACCGCCGCCAAGTCATTATTATTGGAAGTCCGCGGCGGCAATAAAGTGCTCAGTAGCGGTTATCTGCCATCTAATCCCAACCCCAAAAAAGGCACGCGTCTTGTTTTCAATTTATCCGCCCCAACAGCAGTCAGCATCCGACTCGGCAAAGCCGCGGGCAGTGAATTGGATTTACGAAAAATTTCTTTGTATCCCGCCGCAAACAAATAACGCCGCGCAACCCGCCCTATTGCGGCAATAAAGATTTTCCCTGCAAAAATGAATCAATTGCGCGGGCGCATTGCCGTCCTTCGCGGATCGCCCACACCACCAAAGATTGTCCGCGCCGCGTGTCGCCGGCGCTAAACACTTTCGCTGCGGAGGTCTGATAATTTTTATCATCCGCCAACACATTCCCGCGCTGGTCCAGTTGCACCCCCAAATCCGCCAGCAAACCGTCATGCAGCGGATGGACATAACCCATTGCCAGCAGCACCAAATCCGCCGCCAAATCAAATTCAGAGTCGGGAATTTCTTCCATTTGCGGGCGGCCATTATCGTCTGTCCGCCAGCGCAGCCGCACCGCGCGCACGGCTTTTACGCGTCCCTGCTCATCACCGACAAAGGCTTTGGTCAACACGCTCCAATCGCGCCCGCAACCTTCATCATGCGATGTGGAAGTGCGCAAGCGAAGCGGCCAATTCGGCCACACCAGAGGTTTATCTTCTTCTTCGGGCGGCTGCTCCAAAAGCTCAAATTGAGTCACTGCCGCCGCACCCTGACGGTTGGAAGTGCCGATACAATCGGAGCCGGTGTCGCCGCCGCCAATCACCAGCACTCGCCGCCCGCTGGCGGTTATATCTTCCGCCCGCACCGGCAAACCCGCCACCCGACGGTTTTGCTGCGGTAAAAATTCCATGGCAAAATGCACCCCGCCCAAATCGCGCCCGGCGATCGGCAAATCGCGCGGGTCTTCACTGCCGGCGGTAATGGCCACGGCATCAAATTCTTTGGTTATCTGCTCCGCCGCAACACCGTCGCCGCCCACTGGCGAGGAAGTGTGAAAGGTCACGCCTTCCGCTTCCATTTGCGTCACCCGTTTGTCAATCAAATGTTTTTCCATCTTAAAATCAGGGATGCCAAAGCGCAGCAATCCACCGATTCTTTCGTTTTTCTCAAACACTTCAACATCATGCCCGGCGCGTGCCAGCTGCTGAGCGCATGCCATACCCGCGGGTCCGCCCCCGATAACGGCGACACGCTTACCGCTTTTTTGGACGGGCGGGTGCGGCACCACCCAACCTTTGCGCCAGCCGTAGTCGATAATCGCCCGTTCAATGGATTTTATGGCGACGGCATCATCATTAATATTGAGGGTGCAGGCGGCTTCGCAGGGGGCGGGACAAACGCGGCCGGTAAATTCGGGAAAATTATTGGTGGAATGCAAAATCTCCAAGGCGCGCCGCCAATGATTGCGATAGATTAAGTCATTCCAATCGGGGATGATATTATTTATCGGGCAGCCGGTTTGACAAAAGGGGATGCCGCAATCCATACACCGCGCCGCTTGTTCGCTGACATCAACATCGGCGGGATAGAGGGCAAACTCCTTATAATGCCGCAACCGCTCCGCCACGGGCGCATAATTATCGCGCGCCCGTTCAATTTCCAAAAAGCCAGTGTCTTTACCCATTGATTTATATATTAGATGATTGCGTTATTTTTCGCCGTCTTTGCTTTCGCTGTCTTTGCTATTGCCTTTCAAGGCATAAAGAAGTATGCCTCCTACCAAAAAAACACCAATCCATTGTATGATAAGTATTCCCCCATCTATGCGGCGCGCGGAAAAAATAAAATCATAACGAGACGGTGGAAACAACAACATAAGAGCAATTATCCCTGCCATCCAAAACAGCACATTTCTTTGCTTTTCATTCATAAATCAAGCCGCCTCCGCCCCTTCATCATCAACAATTTTCGGCTTCCGTTTACGCCCTCCGGCGCGCGTTGTCCGCCGCCGTTTTTTCACCGTATTACCCTCTTCCTCATCATCACCAACAGCGGGCGGCGCGGACGGCGGCTCCTGCGGCGGCTCAGGCTCGCGCCCTGCCATAATCGCATCAATCTGCAACTCGTCAATCGTCTCCCACTCCAGCAAGGCCTTGGTCATCATCTCCACTTTGTCGCGGTTTCCTTCCAATAACTGCCGCGCCCGCGTGTATTCCGCATCAATAATGCGGCGAATCTCCGCATCCACTTCGCGCATCGTCGTCTCTGACACCTGCCGATGTGAGGCAATGGAACGCCCTAAAAATACTTCGCCCTCCTCTTCGCCATACACCATCGTCCCCATGTTTTTGCTCATCCCCCATTGCGTCACCATGCGC
Source organism: Gammaproteobacteria bacterium (assembly GCA_051009095.1). Taxonomy (GTDB): domain Bacteria; phylum Pseudomonadota; class Gammaproteobacteria; order Tethybacterales; family Persebacteraceae; genus Doriopsillibacter. The sequence goes on from JBPCWX010000056.1 coordinate 4,127, forward strand.
CGCGCCATCGCAGTCGCCCGCTCAAAATCATTCGACGCCCCCGTCGTCATCTGACTCATAAATAATTCCTCGGCAATCCGCCCCGCCATCAAAATGCAAATGTTGTCCAAAATCTGCCGCTTGGTCATGTTATAGCGGTCTTCCGACGGTAATTGCATGGTAACCCCCAAAGCCCGCCCGCGCGGGATTATCGTAACCTTATGCACCGGATCCGCACCGGGTAAAAGTTTCGCCACAACCGCATGACCCGACTCGTGATATGCCGTATTGGTGCGCTCCTTTTCCGGCATCACAATGGAGCGCCGCTCCGCCCCCATGATAATTTTCTCTTTGGCAAATTCAAAATCGGACATGCTCACATTTTTGCGCTTATTGCGCCCGGCGTGTAATGCCGCTTCATTAACCACATTCGCCAAATCCGCCCCGGCAAAACCGGGTGTGCCGCGCGCCAAAACCTTGGCGTCCACATCGCGCGCCGTGGATATTTTGCGGATATGCACCGTGAGAATTTCTTCGCGTCCGCGAATGTCGGGCAGCGGCACCACAACTTGACGGTCAAAACGCCCGGGACGCAACAAGGCAGGGTCCAAAACATCCGGCCGATTAGTCGCCGCAATAACAATCACCCCAGTGTTTTCTTCGAAACCATCCATCTCCACCAGCATCTGATTGAGTGTCTGCTCCCGCTCATCATTACCGCCGCCCAAACCCGTCCCCCGCTGCCGTCCGACAGCGTCAATCTCATCAATGAAAACAATGCAAGGCGCGCTTTTTTTGGCTTGCTCAAACATATCGCGCACCCTCGACGCTCCAACACCGACAAACATCTCGACAAAATCCGACCCCGAAATGGAAAAAAACGGGACTTTTGCTTCGCCGGCAATCGCCCGCGCCAGCAATGTTTTACCCGTGCCCGGATTGCCCACCATCAGCACTCCACGCGGGATTTTTGCCCCTAACTTCTGAAAGCGCGCCGGCTTGCGTAAAAATTCCACTAATTCGCTAACTTCCTCTTTCGCCTCTTCGCAACCCGCCACATCTTCAAACGTAACGGAATTATCATCTTCGCTCCTCATGCGCGCGCGGCTTTTGCCAAAGGAAAACGCGCCGCCTCGTCCGCCCCCTTGCATGCGGTGCATGAAAAATATCCACACGCCAATCAGCAGCAGCATGGGAAACCATGAAATAAAGAGAGAGGCGAGAAAAGACCGCTCCTCCTCGGCTTCCGCTTCGATCTCCACGCCCGCCTTGCGCAGGTCGGACGCCATAAAAACATCGGCCGGCGCGTTGGAAACAATGACCTCATTAGTTTCGGTGCGCCCTTGCAGTTTGCTGCCTTCAATTTTTACCCGCACAAACAGCCCTTCTTCGGCGCGCCGCATAAATTCCGAATAGGGAATAGTGTTATCGGCGACATGGCTGCGCATCTGCCCAAACAAAAACATCACGCCGCCAAAAAGCAGCGCCCAAATCAAAAATGTTCGTAAGTTAGAATTCATAATGCGTAATTGTACGCTTTTTGCCGCCCAAAGACAAACATATGTGCTGGTTTACCTATATAAACAAATATAAAAATCCACGTTGGGCGGTTTTTTATACTACTCTTTTCGCCTTCCCGCAGCAAAAATATACACTTCCCGACTCGCCTGGCGACTCGACGGCGGGTGCAAAATCCGCACTTTTCCAAAACATTCGCTCACCTCCTGCCGCAACTCCGCAAAACCCAAACCATCAAAACATTTCACCAATAATCGCCCGTCCCCCACCAAAAAATGCTCGGCAAAAGATAATGCCGCACGCGCCAACGCCGCCGCATGCTCCTGGTCAGCCGCCGCTATCCCCGATAAATTCGGCGACATATCCGACAGCGCCACATCAACCGACCCGCCCAAATGCGCCACCAATGCCGCCGCGGTTTGCGGTTTTTGGAAATCGCCGCGCACAAAAAAAACACCATCAAGCGGGCGCATCGCCAATAAATCCGCCGCCGCCACCAATCCCCCGGTTTTTTCCACCGCCACCTGCGACCAGCCGCCGGGCGCGCTGCCCAAATCCGCCACCCTATCGCCACGGCGAAACACCCCCGCCCGATTATCCATCTCCAATAATTTTATCGCCGCCCGTGAGCGATAACCTTGCTGGCGGGCGGTGCGCACCGCAAAATCGCGTTCATGGGCGCGGCGGGAAGCGGCGGATTTTGAGCGAATACGGCGAGACATGGCGGTTATTTTACGCCCCGCATCCATGCTCATGCCCGCTTGCGATTAAAAAATATTTTGCCCATAAAAAAACGCCGCTTGGTCAACCCGTTTTCTTATCATTTACATTTTTATTAATTACCGCATCATAATCCACCCTGGTGCCGCATTTGAATATAGGTGATTTATAATGACCGACAAACCATGAAAGGATTAATGCTGGCTGTTTGCGCCCTGTGTCGCGCACCCTGCCGCGCAACCCTGTGCGCGCCTTGCCGCCACGATCTCAGCAAACTGGACTCACCCGCCCGATGCCCGCAATGCGCCACTCCCACCCCGCAAGGCGAGCATTGCGGCAAATGCCTCCGCAAACCGCCCCACTTTGACCGCACGGTGGTTGCGCTCAACTATCTGCCGCCGCTGACCTTGCTGATAAAGGATTTTAAGTTTTATGGTAAATGGCAGTTAGCCGCTTTGTTGGCGGACACCGCCCGCCCGCCAACCGCCGATGTGATGATACCCACCCCATTATATCCCGCCCGCGAACGCTGGCGCGGATTTAATCAGGCGCGAGAATTGGCGCGCGCCCTGCCCCCGCCGACACCGCCGCTGTTTGCCGCGGGACTGCGGCGGATTAAAGATACGCCGCCGCAATCTGAACTGCCCAATGCCACCGCCCGCAGGGATAATGTGCGTGACGCTTTTGCCGCCGCCTCAGTGAAAGGAACCGTGTTAGTCGTTGATGATGTGATGACCACCGGCTCCACTTTGAACGAAATCGCCGGCGTCCTCAAAAAAGCCGGAGCCGCCGCCGTGATTAATCTTGTTATCGCCCGCACGATTTGGGAATGAGATTAACTAACTGCCCCTCATCCTGCTTTATTCAGTGCCGCATAAGAAGTGGTCGGCAAATTTTATTGGATGGTCGCCGTCAGCAAGACTAGTGCCAAAAACTGTAAGACCATCAGCACCCACTGCGTGGGATATGACACCCTTGATGGCGCTTGATATAGGGGTTGATATTTTAATATCGGTATGAATTGTTTCATTATTAACAACCATATATTTTCCCACTTTGCCAACATCAGATGTGCTTATCCTCAACCCACCCTCTTTCCAAGCAATGACTGTAACTACTGGGGGGCAATTATTCAAGACTATAACCTCGTGAGGAGTATTTTTCTGCACTGAATCACCTACGCCAGTGATGTTAGCATAATATTCATATGTATCGCCCTTCGGTTCTGAGCCATCAATTCTAAATCCTTTGCCATCATCATTAATAGCCTTTATGGGGTATAGTTCATTTAGGGCATTCGCTAACTCCACATTATCCAACGAGAAAATCTGCTTGTCTTCAGATTCAGATACTAAAGCAGAGGCTACGGTTACCGCCCTTCCTTCTCCTGCCAGTTCTCCAGTTATGAAAGGAGCATGAATAGCCAATATAGAATGGTTAACTTCCTCAGCAAAACAATCTGCACTTTCATTTACCGCAAACTCAGTATACCCGGTAGGCGTTAGCGCGTCATATAAACCAGTGGGCGATGTTGTGATATAGGCACCTGTGATGCCACCTCCGGCAAAGGTGGCTTCAAATTGATATGTATACAGATCAATATTGTTGTATCCATTCAAGGTATATCTGTGGGCAATAACCCCAAAGCCAAACTGGCGAGAATCCATCTTAATCCGGTTCGGAGTATCGTCCCTAGCAAAATTTCTCGTCCCATCAGCACGGCAACCCATGATAACGGCAGTAATCATAACCCTCACCGTCAAATCTTGATAACTTTCATTTAGCGTTGAAAATTTATCGACCACTTCCACGGTAGCGATTATGATATTACCCTCAGGGTATCCCGCCCCAGATATATTGGACGTCAACATTAAGATGCCGCCCTTCACGTCAAAATTATTGGCATCATCGTCCACCACTTTCCAGTCGGCCTTCACTTGAATGTTCTTTGCCTGCAAAGTTGCTAATGGAATGTCATATGCCAAGGGAAAGTCATTCGCCAAGACACTCGGCGTGCAAGCAAAAGCGCTCAGCAACAGTGCTATTTTGCATTTAGTTGAAAATCGGGGGGGGGGGGGTGAAATTAATCGCCAGCAAGCCCTCTATTTTGCCCAAGAAGGCGGCTAAAAAAAAAAAAATGAAGTCAACAATGCTTTTCATCATAAAGTCCTCTGAGTGCGT
>JBPCWX010000057.1:0-1848 GCA_051009095.1 Gammaproteobacteria bacterium
CCATTCATCGGCCTTGAATGGATGATAAAACCACATCGCATGGTCAAGGCTGGCCGATTGCAATTTCGGGTTCATATAGGTTAGCCCATGCGGGCGCAAACAAGTGCCAAGCAAGGTCGTATCCGACATATAGGCCAGCATCGCCTGATTGACTTTAATATCTTCTGGCATGGCTTTATCAGCCCGAAACCACACCATTTGGCGCGGCTCCATCACTTTGGGTTCAAATAAATCGGTGGGATTAACTGGCCGAATTTCAAATGGTCGCTTGCGCAAAAACATATCACGCCATTGCTCATCTACCTTATCGGCTCCTTTTTCGCGCATTGCGGCCTCGCTTGGCACTTCTTCTGGGGGTGGCGCGGGCGGCATATCAATTTGATGCTCGCGGCCTGTTTCAGGCTTTTGAAAACTGGCCGCCATGTTGAAAATCTGCTTGCCGTGCTGAATGGCAATCACGCGGCGTGATGAAAAACTGCGGCCATCACGCGCATCATCCACCTCATAAATTATCGGCGCAACAGGGTCGCCACCGCGCAAAAAATAACTATGAAAGCTGTGGCAAATTAAATCGGTTTCCACCGTATAATAAGCCGCGCTTAAAGCTTGGCCAAGCACTTGGCCGCCAAAAACCCGTGCGCGCACTTCATCAGGGCTAACCCCGCGAAATAAATTGACCTCCAGCCGCTCTAATTGCAACAGGGTTAAAATCTCTTCTAATGATTGTTCCATAAGTGACTTTCAATGATTTTTGCGCCAATAATCTAGCGCATTATTTTGTCGGCAATTCTGCTGGTATAATGGTTACGCTTTCGCCGCATCCGCAAGCATCGGTTTGATTGGGATTATTAAAGCGAAAGCCAGAGGATAAAATATCTTCCTCATAATCCATTTCTGTGCCGAACAAAAACAACACCGCTTTGGGGTCAATCAACACCATCACGCCTTTATCTTCCACCACCTCATCCAATGGATTTTGTTGCTCGGCATATTCCATTGTATATTCCATGCCAGCGCAACCGCCATTTTTAACCCCCAAACGCACCCCAATTTTGGGCGTATCTATAGCTCCATCTTGCGCAATAATTTCTTTCACGCGGGCGGCGGCGCGGTCGGTCAATTTTATCACTTTTGGCAATTCATAAATCTGGTTCATTTTGCCCTCTAAAACATATTGAGCGCGACACGCGCTTCATCTGACATACGGCTAGGATCCCATGGTGGGTCAAAGGTCATATTTACCACAACATCACCCACCCCGTCCACCGAGCGCACCGCATCTTCCACCCAAAGCGGCATATATTCAGCCACCGGACAGCCCGGCGCGGTAAGCGTCATATCAATCGTAACATCGCGATCATCAGAAATATCCACGCGATAAATCAACCCCAGCTCATAAATATCAACTGGAATTTCTGGGTCATAAACGCTTTTTATCGCACCGATAATATCATCAGCCAGTGCCGCCATTGCTGGCGACAAATCTGCCGATTGGGCGGTCGCGCTTTCATCAACCATTATGTTTTTTTCATCCATCATCATACTATCCAAAAAAATCAATCGCTTTTGTTAAGGCTTTTTCCAAAGCCTGCACATCATTCATATCATTATATAGCGCAAAAGAGGCGCGAGCAGTAGAGGTAACGCCAAATTTTTGCATCAATGGCTGCGCACAATGGTGGCCAGCGCGCACCGCCACGCCTGACCTATCCATCACCATCGCCAAATCATGGGCATGAATACCATCTACCGCAAAAGAAACAATCGCCCCTTTTTGCGGGTTTGTGCCAAAAATCCGCACGCGGTTTATCGCGCCAATTTTTTCCATTGCCGCATCGTGCAAAGCCG
>JBPCWX010000058.1:0-3440 GCA_051009095.1 Gammaproteobacteria bacterium
TTGCCTCGACGCTGTTTAGCCTTGCAAATAACCGAGTTTATTCTTATATAAAAACTATGCTGGAATATTTAACTGAAAAAATGCGGCATGCTCTTGGGGCGGCGCAAACGATGGCTTTGGAATCTGACCACACAACGTTGGAGCCTGCTCATCTCTTACTTGCCATGTTAGACGGCGATATGGGCGTAGACTCCCTGCTTTCCCGCGCCGGCGGCAAAGGCGAGAAAATTCGGCAATCCTTGACTCATCAGATCGGCGAAATGCCAACCGTGCAGGAACATTCTGGCATTGTCCATGCCTCACGCGAAACTGAACGCCTCATCAATTTAGCCTACAAAGAGGCAAAAAAACAAAATGACAGCCATATCGCCGGTGATGTCATGCTGCTAACGATGGCTAAACGCCACGCCCAGACGCGCAAATTATTGTCATCTTGCGGGGTGGATGAAACAACACTTGCCGCTGCCATCCGCGACACACGGGGCGCTGAAACGGTAGCGGATGCCGCCGACAACCCGGCGGCGGGCATGATGGAAAAATACACCTCCAACCTTACCGTCTTGGCGCGCGAAGGGCGATTGGACCCAGTCATTGGTCGCGATGAAGAGATTCGCCGAACCATGCACGTCTTGCAGCGGCGCACCAAAAACAACCCCGTCCTCATCGGCGAGCCGGGCGTCGGCAAAACCGCCATCGCCGAAGGGCTGGCACAACGCATTACCAACGGCGAAGCGCCAGAAAGCCTCCTCAGCAAAGAAATTGTCGCGCTGGACTTGGCGGCATTGCTGGCGGGCGCAAAATATCGCGGCGAGTTTGAAGAGCGTCTCAAGGGCGTAATTAAGGAAGTGACACGGGACGGAAACTATATTTTGTTTATTGACGAATTGCACACCATGGTCGGCGCCGGCAAAGCGGAAGGCGCAGTAGACGCCGCCAACATGCTCAAACCGGCTTTGGCGCGCGGTGATTTGCACTGTATCGGGGCGACAACTTTTACCGAATATCGCCAATATATTGAAAAAGATGCGGCACTGGAACGCCGCTTCCAAAAAGTCATGGTGGACGAGCCATCGGCGGAAAATGCCATTGCCATTTTGCGCGGGCTGCGGGAAAAATACGAGTCTCATCACGGCATCCGCATTACGGATTCGGCGATGGTGGCGGCAGTGGAATTATCCCGCCGCTATATCAGCGACCGTTTTCTGCCCGACAAAGCGATTGACCTCATCGACGAAACCGCCGCCCGCCTGCGGATGGATATGGATTCGCGGCCAGAATCGTTGGATCGGCTCAATCGGCGGCTGGTGCAGCTGCATATTGAGCGCGAATCGGCAAGTTCCGAATCTGATGCCGACACGCAAACGCGCAAGCGCGCCATGGATAATGAAATTGCCTCCATTAATAAAGAATTGGCGGACTTAAACGAAGTCTGGACCTCGGAGCGGGCGCGCATGCAAAATGCGCAGCAATCACAAAATGAACGCGAACGGCTGCGCACGGAAATGGAAAAAGCCCGCCGTGAAGGAAATTGGCAGCGGCTGGCAGAAATCCAAAATGGTGAATTACCCGCTTTGGAAGCCACCATTGAGCAAGCCGGCAGCGGCAAATTTACCTTGCTCAAAACTGAAGTGGGGGTTGATGAAATCGCCTCCACTGTGGCACAGGCGACCGGTATCCCGGCGACTCGGCTCATGCGCGGCGAACGCGACAAAATACGCACTATTGAAGAAAATTTACGCGCCAGTGTAGTCGGACAGGATGATGCCGTACAAGCAGTCGCTGATGCGGTGCGGCGCGCGCGTGCTGGCTTGGCGGATGAAAACCGCCCGCTTGGTGCGTTTTTATTTTTGGGACCAACGGGCGTCGGCAAAACCCAATTATGCAAAGCATTGGCATCATTTTTGTTTGACTCGGACAAACACATCACCCGCCTGGACATGTCGGAATACATGGAAAAACATTCCGTCTCTCGTCTCATCGGGGCGCCGCCCGGTTATGTGGGATTTGAAGAAGGCGGTCAATTAACCGAAGCCGTACGGCGCAAACCCTATTCGGTGGTGCTGTTGGACGAAGTGGAAAAAGCCCATCCAGAAGTTTTTAATGCTTTATTACAAGTGTTGGATGAGGGACGGATGACGGACGGCAAAGGTCGGGTGGTGAATTTTCGCAACACGGTAATTATTATGACCTCCAATCTGGCCTCAGCCGACATCCAATCGCTCGGTGATGATAAGGAAAACATGCGCGCTCAGGTGATGGAAAAAGTGCGGCATTTCTTTTTGCCGGAGTTTATCAACCGCTTAGATGAAATTATTATCTTCAACGCCCTAACACCAGAAGATATGCGTGAGATTGTGCACATTCAACTGGCGGGGCTGGAAAAAAACTTGGCGGCGCAAAAAATCAAACTGCAATCATCGCCGCAAGCGGAAGCGGCACTGGCGCAAGCGGGCTACGACCCGGTCTATGGCGCCCGCGCGCTCAAGCGCGAGATTCGCCACCGCGTGGAAACCCCGCTGTCTAAATTAATTTTAGATGGAAAATTAAACGCCGGCGACGTCGCTCAGCTAAACGACAGCGGTGAACCCGAAGCCATGGCGATGAATTAGCACCAAACATGGTACCGCCTCTTAGCGCTTTTGCCGCTAAACCTCCGTCACTTCAAGCCCCACTTGTTGCAGATAATCGACCATTTCGTTAACGGCGGCGCGCACCGATTTTTTATCTATCCCGCTAAACACCAGATGACAATAAAAGCCGTTGTCATTGCGTGGATAACTGCCAATTTCCAACTGCGGCCATTTGTTTTGCACCGCCTCCAACTTTTCGGCAATTTCGCTTTCGGCGTCAATGACCCGCAGCGTGATGTTATGACGGAGCGGCTGCCTGGGAAAATGCGCGACCGCCGCCGCCGCCATCAAAGCAAATATATCCGGCACGCCGGCGCATACAAAAACATTCTCCATCACATAGCCGGGCGCCCCCGGAAATTCACTTTTGAGCAATTCCGCCCCTTGCGGTGTTCGCGCCATGCGGCGGCGCGCCGCCGTGAGTGTTAGCCCGCGCGCATCATAAAATTCCGCCAACAGCGCGACCGCTTCCGCATGTTCAATAACCTCCGCCCCAAAAGCAAGCGCCACGCCCTCTGTGGTTACATCATCATGGGTGGGACCAATGCCGCCGCTGGTGATGACATAATCACAACATGCCCGCAAGTCAAGGACGGCGGCGGCGATAAGCGGCGGCAGATCGGACACCACCCGCGCTTCTTTTATCCGTAATCCTTTGTCTGCCAGCAACTGCGCCAGCATCGGCAAATTTTTTTCCACCGTCCGCCCCGACAAAATTTCATTGCCGATAATTAAAAAACCAATCGCCGGTGCGTCATTCATCACAGCGTAAATTATGGCATAAAACCGCGCCATGAAACTAAAAATTTT
>JBPCWX010000059.1:0-5695 GCA_051009095.1 Gammaproteobacteria bacterium
CCCGCGAGTTCGCTAGCGCGACCTCGCACCCCCCCACAAGTGCGGAGGGTGAGAATTTAGGGCAGATTCCACTACAAATTGCAAGCATGGGCGACACTTTCATTTTATGGTTTAGCGTTTTGCGCGCGTGTTTCTTGCGCCATAACCGTTTGGCGGGCGACTTGCAAAGAAATCGGCGTCCCCGTATCATGCCATAAACCGTTATGCTTTTCCGCTGTTGCCGCACCGTGAGCAATGGCTTTTTGCAAAAGCGGCAGCAATGACGCCCGCTGCCCGGCGGTAATGTCGGCAAACAATGACGGCACAAAAACACCTGCGCCGCTATATGTCAGAGACACCTCAGCAGGCGGCAACAGATGATTTTGCGCGTCCATGGAAAAATCACCGTGCGGATGGTGCGGCGGATTGTCCACCAAAACCAAATGACACCAACTGCCGCCCTGCCAACGCAAATGCGCAAAATCAATATCACACACAATATCGGCATTCACGCCCACAAAAGGAGCATCCGCCAGCAACCCGCGCGCCAACGCCAAACGCACCCCGCCAGCAGTTTCCAAACGCTCCTCTTCCAGCGAATAACGCAAGCGCATATCCCACGCCCCGCCGTCTCCTAAGGCGGCGCGAATGGCATCGCCCAAATAGCAAATATTAATCACCGCTTCGGTAAAACCTGCCAACCGCAAGCGGCGCAAATGGCGCACAATCAACGGTACGCCGTTTATTTCCACCAGTGGTTTAGGAGTCACATCTGTAAGCGGTCTTAGCCGCTCGCCGCGTCCAGCGGCAAAAATCATTACTTGCATGGCGGCAGCGGTCGTCTCCGCAATATCGCTTGCAAAGCCCGCAATTCAGGCAGCGCGCGACAAGCGGCAAACAAATGGCGGCGTACCAGCGGCATGTCTTGCAAATAACGCCGCTTGCCGTCCCGCCCCCACAAGCGGGCAAAAATCCCCAACACTTTTAACCCCCGCTGCGCCCCGGCGATATTAAAATCCCGCCAAAATTGGGCAAACGTCGGCGGCAGTGGCACCCCGGCGGCAGTCGCCTCGCGCCAATATGCTTGCAGCCATTTTTTTTGCTGTGCCGCCGGCCAAGCAAGATAAGCATCACGCAAAAGCGACACCATATCGTACGCCGCCGCACCAATCACCGTGTCTTGAAAATCCAACACCCCCGGATTACGCGCCGTGGCGATTCGCATTAAATTGCGCGAGTGAAAATCGCGATGAACCACCACTTGCGGTTGCGCCTGCATTTCTTCGCTCAGCCATGCGGCAGCGGCGGCAAAATCGCGCAACTCCGCTCCTTGCAGTGGCATCTGTAAATAATGCTCGCAGTGCCATTCCGCAAACAATTCCATTTCATTGTGCAACAGTCGGGCATCGTATAAAGGCGAAAAATTCAGCGGCAATTTTTGCATGAGAATCAGCGCGCGCCAAGCAGCCGTGTATAAAGATTGGACATCATCGCCGCGTTTTACCGCATCATTATATACCGCATCGCCAAAGTCCTCCAGCAGCGCCCAATGCCGCTTTTCATCGGCGGCGATAAGGGAAGGCACCGACACCCCGCCTTGCTCAAAAAAACGCCGCGCGGCGAGAAAATGCGATAAATCTTCAGGCGGCGGCGAGTCCATAAAAATAAAAGTCTGTCCCTTTATCGCAACCCGAAAATATCGGCGAAAGCTGGCGTCGCCGGCCAACAGCGAAGCCCGCACCTTGCCGCCAAGAATGCGGTTTGCCCATACTTCTTGCGCTGGTGTTAGAATTACGGTTTTAATCATAAATGATAATGAATTGTATACGATTATTACTTTTTCTTTGCGCCCTGAGCGTCATGCGCGGACACGCCGCCGACCTCCCCGGGAGCGCAGATAAAGTGGTCTTGGAAGCCGAGCATATGAGCGGCGATGCGCGGCGCGGACAAGCGGCGGGCAACGTAAAAGCGTGCTTTCAAGATTTCACCTTATACGCGCCAGTTGTGGAATTTGACCGCGATAATGACCTATTATCCGCGCCTTCTTCTTTTCAATTAAGAACGGCGGAAGACACCATCAGCGGCGGCAGTTTGCATTATCAGCCGCAGGCGCAACGCGGCGAAGCCACAGAAATTACCGCCACGGTGCAGGGTTTGCAGCTCAGCGCCGACACCCTGTATTTATCCCCCAGCGGCTATCGCGCGGCGACCGTGGCCATCACCAGCTGCCCCGATGAGGGGCGCGACTGGTGGCTGGAAGCAAAAGAAATATCATCGGATCGCAAGACTTGGCGCGGCGAAGACCTGATTTTTCGCGTGGGCAATGGCGTGCCGATAATGTATTGGCCGCATCTGCTTTTGCCTCACACTGACGAGAAATACAGCGGATTTTTGCACCCGACCATTGATTATGACAGCGAAAGCGGGCTGCGCTTTGGCATACCGTATTATTGGTTTTTGGCGGATCCTTACGACGCCACCACCACGCCGACGTGGACTAGCAGCCACGGTATCTTGCTCAAAAACGAGTTTCGCTATCTAACGCCGCAAACGGACGGAGACGCCATTTTGGATTGGACGCCTTTTGCTGACGAAGACCGCGGGCGGCAATATTGGCGGCATACTTGGCAACGGGGACGCTGGGAATTAAACTTGGCTGCCGACAATGTATCCGACCCGCATTATTTCACCGATTTTAGCGAAAACACCAGATTATTAGCCACGCGCAATTTATCGCGCCGCGCCAGTTGGGAATATGACGGCGACCAGTGGCAGATTGGAGTTGCCGCAGAATCATTCAAAACATTGCAGCTGGCGAATAATATAACCTTATCCCCGCCATTTGACATTTTTCCTCATGCTTATATTCGCCGCCATGGTAAAACGGGCGCGCTCCATTGGAGTTCGGCATGGGAGACGGCGCGCTTTGTCCGCAACGACCCCCGTCAGCCAGAGGCGACGCGCTGGCTGTGGCGCGCTCAGGCGCGGCGGCATTGGGATTTTGGCGGTATTGAAATCACCCCTGAAGCCGGCTTTCATGCGGCGGCATATCAGGCGCTCAGCGATGGCGACAATGTGAAATTTATCGTCCCCCACCTGCGCACCCAAGCCGAGTCTGGTTTTCGCCGCGCCCCGCTGGGAGACGATGCAAGTTATCAATGGCGATTGGCCTTTGCCTACGCCCCGGCACAGACGGCGCAAAACAAAGCGCCACTGTTTGACACTACCCTGCGGCGTTTTTCGGCGGGCGGCGCATTTGATTGGAATCGTTTCAGCGGCGGCGATCGGGCGGCGGATGCGCATTTATTGGCATATGGCGTTAATTTACATTGGTGGGATGCTGCCGCGCGGCGTGAGCGCGCTTCTTTGGAATTGGCGCAGCGTTATTATTTACGCCGTCCCCGCATTGTGCTGGGGGATGATTTTTTGGGGCGGGAACTGGAAAGCGAGCCGCCCAACAAAGGTTTTGCCAATGCGGTGGCATCATTTCAGGCGCGCTGGGATAGCCGCTGGCGTTTGGAAGCCGATGCCGAGTGGAATCCGACCACCGATAATTTTGAAAGCGTCTATACGGATGTGCGCGCCGATTTTGGCGACCGCCGCCTGTTGCGCGCGGGCTTTTTGCTGGACGAAGAAGAAAGCGCGGTATTGGGCGCCTCCCTGCCTTTGCATCGGCGCGTGGATGTGGCATTTTTACTCCGTTATTTGCTAAACAAAAACAGCATCGCCGAATCAGCGGCGGCGGTTGAATGGCGCGATGAGTGCGCCTGCTGGAAAACCTTTATCAAAATATCCAACTTTTCCATCGGCGAGGACAGCAATGTGGCATACAGCGTGGGCATCGAGTTTTTGGGGCTGGGCTCAATCGGCAGCAGCGGCTATGATGACATCATCAGCGATTTGCGTTTATAATCCAGCATGAGCGGCGGCGCGGCAACCATTCCCATTTATGCGGAAGCCATCCGCGGCAACATTGTGTTGACGCGGTTATTGGCTTTGTGTCCGATGTTGGCGGTCAGCGTCTCGGCCGCCACTGCCGCCACTTTGGGGATGCTCACGCTAATCGTGATGGCGGCGGCGGGACTCACGGTATCAACCTTGCGCGGTTTGATTCCGCTGGGGGTGCGGCTGCCGATTTTTTTGCTGGTGGTGGCGGCGCTGGTGGCGGCGGCGGATGTGGGCATGGAAGCGTTGGCGCCGCAGATGCACCGCGACTTGGGGATTTTTCTACCGCTGATTATGACAAATTGCGCAGTGCTGGCGCGGCTGGAAGTGTTTGCGTCCAAACAGCCGCCGGGGTCGGCGCTGGCGGACGGCGCCATCACCGGCTTGGGCATGTTGGCGGTGATTGTCTTGCTGGCGGCCGTCCGCGAATGGCTTGGCACGGGCGGCATTGCTCCGATCTGGGCGGCGCGTGGCGGTTGGCTGCCGTCCGCCTTGTCGCCGGCGGGCGGCTTTATGATTTTTGGTTTATTAATTGCGGCGGCAAGAAAGTTAAAAATAACCACCGCATAAATAGCGGGTCAAGAGCGGACGGCGGCATCGGCGCTTTTGTCAAGTATAATTCACTTTTTTGCGGGTGTAGTTCAATGGTAGAACATCAGCTTCCCATGCTGAGAACGAGGGTTCGATTCCCTTCACCCGCTCCATTGCCGCCCAATCTGCAAGCGTTGGGGAATGAGATTAACTAACTGCCTCATCCTGCTTTATTAAATGTTTTCGCAGATGAAGTGGTCGGCAAACTTTATTGGATGGTCCCCGCTACTAATAGAAGTTGCTTCAAAACCTGAAGCCAGCAATTCGTAGTATTCGATGCCATCGCGATTGCCTACGCCAAAATAGATTACGCTAGCGCTATAAGTTGTTCCATTAATAGTCACATATTTTCTCACTTTGCCAATATCAGATGCTCTTATTAGCATCTTCGGCCCTTCTTTCGAAGCAATGACGTCTAATATTGGAGGGCAGTCACCATTAAGGATTATAACCTCGTGAGGGATAGTGTTCTGCACTGTAATACTTCCGACAGTGAGGTTAGCATAATATTCATATCTATCGCCCTTCTGTTCTGAGCCATCAATTCTAAATCCTTTGCCACCATCATTAATAACCTTTATGGTGTATCGTTCATTTAGGAGATTTGCTAACTTCACATCATTCAACAAGAAAATCTGCTGGTTGTTAGATACAGAAGCAACTACGCTTATCACCCTTGCATCTTCACCAGCGTAAAGCCCAGTTACGAAAGGAGCATTAGCATTAAAATAATCTATATTGAACTGTTCAACTTCCTCAGCAAAACAATCTTCACTTTCATTTACCTCAAGCCGAGTCCACCCAATAGGCATGATTGGAGGCTTTATGTCATAATCCCAATCTAGACTTTCATATAAACTGGTAGGCTCTGTTAAACCGATGGGCTCTGCTGTGAAATAGATCTTGGTGTTAACGCCACCGTGAGTTGCGGATACTGTATACAGGTAAATATGGTTGAATCCATTCTCAGTATATCTTCGGGCAAGAACATCCCCTTTGACAATATCCTGACCCTCCCGCATTGCAATTTGATTCGGAGGATCTGCGCTTTCTCTGGCCATAGATTTAGCAAAATATCTCGTCTTATCAGCACGGCAACCCATGATAACGGCTCTAATCGTCACCATCACCGCCAAATCTTTATAACTTGGGTTTAGCGTTGAAAATTTATCGCGCACTT
>JBPCWX010000060.1:0-3481 GCA_051009095.1 Gammaproteobacteria bacterium
GCGGCGTCAGAGTCGCGCGAACATTGGGCGTATGGTGCGCACCTTGCCCCATGGTAAAAATGGCATTGGGCTCTTCTGCGCCGGCGGCAACAATACCGCGTGGGCGATGATACTTAAAACTGCGCGCGACGGTGCGCACGCCGTTAGCCAGCAAAGCCGAAGCGACCGTATCACCGGCAAAGCCCGTCATAGTTTCGCCATTGAACGTAAATTGCAAAGGGCGGCTGCGATCGATTCGCCCGCCAGCGGACAGCCGATTTTTCATGATTTTTCCGCTTGCAAAGCGGCGGCGGGTTTGGGCGCGCCGACCTGATAAGCGCCGTAAATTTCACCGCTCACTGTATTGCGCGCCAAATAAAAAAAGCGGCGGCAACCAAAGGCATGAAACCATAGTTCATAATGGACGCCTTTGGGATTTGTGCGCATAAAAAGATAGTCCGCCCATTCGGCATCGGACAGCGAATCGGGGTCGGGCGGGCGGACGATATGCGCTTCGCCGTGATAGGAAAATTCGGTTTGCTCGCGCTCACCGCACCAGGGACAGTTGATTAAAAGCATAGGATTAAAAGCATGGTTTCGATAAATGGGGGAGGATGATTCTATCACACCGTTGCAAGGTCATTTTTACTGCGTTTATAGTTCGCTAAGATCGGCTTGCAAGCGGCTCAATATTATCATCAAATTTTATACTCTCCACACTTTCCAATGCGGGAGTGTTGGGGGCATTGGCGCATTCCATTGGTCAAAATTCAACACCGCCACGCCAAAGCTTCTTTTCCAACTTTTTCCCCTGTCTGGGCCAAGCCACTTAGGGCGTTTCAAGTTTTTGGATAAATTAAGCATCCAATTAGACTGTGCCTTAGACACATCGATTAAAATCAAATACCGAATGGGCTTATCCTTATCGGACATTTCGCCATCAATGCCTAAGTGCACTAAGGTGTCGCGAAATTTTTTGAACAGGTTTTTCTCAAGCTCTTTACGATTGGTAAAATCATCATCAAGCGGCCCTTTAACCTCTATCAAAAAGAAATGCGAGTCGGTTTCCACAACAAAATCGACGGCGCACCAATTTCCCTTAATGCGCTCATTGTCAAAATGCCATGCCCGAATGACCCCGGGAAAATTAAAACGCAACTCCTTTTCTTGCAAAGTTGTCATTTTTCTAAAAACCCTTCAACTTCTTCATCAAAAAGCCGCTGATGCTCATCGCTAATTTTGTTGGGCTCCAATTCTTCATATGAATCGCAAGGCTTTGCCGTCACCTCCCGATTTTGTCCCAAGGCCAGCGCAAAAAACATAACCTCCGCTTGGGTTTCTTTTTTCTTTTTCAAAATTTCCAACTCTTGCAAAAATTCAAACGAATGCGTAGCCACAAAAATTTGCGTGCCGCTTCTTGCCAGCAATAATAAAATATTAGCAACATGCCTCATCATGCTGGGATTAAGATTTGCCTCCGGCTCATCCCAATACAGCGTTTTATGATCCAGCAAAACGCCGTTGTGCATAAGCCGCCATAAAAGCGACAGTTTGCGTCCGCCTTCTTCCACCAGCGCCATTTCTAATTGCGCCCGCCCCCGCTTCAAATAAAAATTACCTTTACTGTCGGTTTGCACGGAACCGCCAAGTGCCTTGTCCGTCTCCTTATAGGCCTCCTGCCTTCCTGTGGACGTAGTGTCTTTTATTGGCGGCAAGCTGAGCAATTTCAACAGATCACAATGCACCTCATCCACTTTAAGATTATATCGGTCGTACAGCGAAAGAAAAGCGCCATCCCAAGAAAGGAAAAAAACTTCTTTGGCGGGAATGTATAACGGTCTTGTTGAGCACGTCCATTTGCGCGGCAAAATAATGCTCTGGCGCCAGTTGCGAGCATTGCTAAAACTCATCTTCATGAC
The DNA here is from genome assembly GCA_051009095.1 of Gammaproteobacteria bacterium. Taxonomy (GTDB): domain Bacteria; phylum Pseudomonadota; class Gammaproteobacteria; order Tethybacterales; family Persebacteraceae; genus Doriopsillibacter. The sequence goes on from JBPCWX010000060.1 coordinate 1,899, forward strand.
TTTCTTCATGCCTTTCCACTGTGCTGTTATCTCTGCCGCGGAGGTTCCTTGTTTGCGGCGCACCAGACGGCTGAGGTCTCCGTCTTTGGGGCAAAAAACATTAGCAATCTTGGTGTCCATTGAAACATCTGCGTCTTTGCCTTCCGTCACGCCGCTTTTTTGCAAACAATAAAGCAATTTCAACAAATGTGTTTTGCCCGTGCCGTTTTCACCCACCAGCACATTAACGCCTGGTGACCATTCAAATCGTTCTTTTACAAACGCGGTAAACCCTTCAACCTCCAAAAAAGTAAACATGTTTTTTATCCTCTCAATGCGCCACCGCCGCCGCCGCCGCTTCATCCACCAAATTACCGGTGACAAACCGCTCCAACGAAAACGGCGCCGCTAATTTCCCCGCCTCACCACGCGCCAGCGTCTCGGCAAAAGCATGACCGCTGCCCGGTGTCGCCTTAAAACCCCCAGTGCCCCAGCCACAATTAAAAAATAAATTTTTCACCGGCGTCGCCGACAAAATCGGTGAGCGATCCGGCGTAATATCAACAATCCCCGCCCATTGCCGCAACATATTCACCCGCGAAAAAATCGGATATAACTCCACAATCGGCCCCGCAACATGCTCGATCTGGTCAAAACTGCCCCTTTGCGCATATGAATTGTACGGGTCGGAACCGCCGCCAATCACCAGCTCCCCCTTGTCCGATTGGCTAATATACGCATGCACCGTGTTTGACATGACCACACAATCCATAATCGGCGCCAGCGGCTCCGACACAAAAGCCTGCAAAGGCACCGTTTCAATCGGCAGCCGAAACCCCGCCATATCCGCCAAAACCCCCGCATGACCGGCCACCACCGCTCCCGCCGCGCAATTAACCGTAATATCACCGCGTGTTGTGCGAATGCCGCGCAAGGCGCCATCCGCCAGGTCAAAACCCGTCACCTCACAATTTTGGATAATGTCTACGCCCAGCGCATCCGCCGCCCGAGCAAAACCCCAAGCCACCGCATCATGGCGGGCAATGCCGCCGCGCCGCTGCAAAATGGCGCCCAAGACCGGAAAGCGACCGTGCAAATTGATAAAAGGCACCCACTCGCGCACCTGCTGCGGCGTCAGCATTTCCACATCCACGCCATTGGCATAGTTGGCATGTCCGCGCCTTCCAATCTCGCGCAAGTCGCTGATGGTGTGCGCCAGATGCAAAAGTCCGCGCGGCGAAAACATCACATTGAAATTTAATTGCGCCGATAAGGTGTGCCACAAATTGACGGCGTGGTCATACAATGCCGCCGAATCGTCCAATAAATAATTAGAGCGGATGATGGTGGTATTGCGCCCGGTGTTGCCGCCGCCAAGCCAGCCTTTTTCCAAGACGGCAATGCGCCCTCGGCGATGCTCGGCGGCAAGATAATACGCGGTCGCCAAGCCGTGCCCACCGCCGCCGATAACCACATAATCATATGCCGACTGCGGCGGCGGACTGCGCCAAGCGCGCGGCCAGTTTTGATGATAACTCAGCGCATTGCGCGCCAGCGTTAATAATGAATAGCGCATAACCGCAAATTATACGCAACTATTCGCC
>JBPCWX010000061.1:0-4590 GCA_051009095.1 Gammaproteobacteria bacterium
TGCCTTTTGCCGAGCGGCGCCGGCATGATGCGCTCAACCGCGCCTATTGTCATGTTCCCAAAGATTCCATTAGTGATGCCGTTGCCGATATGCGAGAGAAAATCGCCTTTGGTCTTGGCTTTGAAGACAGCGAGGCAAAGTGGGCGGTGCAGGGCACATTGGACATCGGCGGCGCGTGGGAAGGGGATATATTTTGTTTGGCTGTGGAAGCAAAACCAAACTTTGATGCTTTGCCCAAGGATGCGAAAAAAGCCGCACATGAAGCAGTGGAAGTGCGCCAAATGACGCCTCAGGGCAAAGGCTGGGAAGTCCGCATTTATGCCCCGATACCCGAAGAAGTGTCGGCGGCGATTATTACGGCATTGCCAGAAAACAGAAAGGCGCGCGAAGAATCGCGATTGCAGCAGGCAAACCGCCGCTTGATGGAAAATCGCAAGCATTACCACAAGCGCGAAATGGCACCGCTGCCGCAGTTATTTTTTTATTCGCCCGAAGAAAAGAAAGAAGTTATCGCCGATTATGAATCGCTTTATCTGCTGGCGGAGTGGAACAATATTGGCGATGATATTTTGCTTGAGAAATTTGCTATTGAAGAGAGTGCGAAGCAATTTATTATTTATTTGCGGGGCGGACAAGTGAGGCATGAAAAGGGGGACGATTATTTATTGCCCTTGCTGGATGGACGCGGGCAAACCATGGAACGCCGACAATTAGCATCATGGCTGGAGCGAGAGATTCGCTGTCCGCGGGCGCGGTATTCTCCCCTAACCTTGAAGAAATTGGTCGCCGCCAATGTGGATCATTTATTGGCGAAGTGGAAGCTTGAGCAGTTGGTGCGGGCAAAATATCAGCTGGCGGAGGCTTTGCAGCAATGGCTGAAGGCGCATGAACAAAAAACGATGGAGAAAACAGAAGGGACGTTTTTGTTTGATAATCCAAACTTAAAATGCCGTTATGATTATCAATTTCCCAAGAATTACGAGGCGGGCAATCGGTACTATACGGGGAGTTTTGATTTTCAGAAGCATTTATTTCCGGTCATTGGCGATTTGCGAGCGAAAGGCGAGGAATTTATTTGCGCCCAAGCGATAGATGCTGCGGAGGAGGTCAAGGTTTGGGTGCGCAATATGCCGCATGTGGGTTATTGTTTGCCGTTGGGTGGCGGGGGGAATTTTTATCCCGATTTTGCGGCGGAGTTAAAAAACGGCAAAAATTTGATTGTGGAATACAAGGGGGCGTTTTTGGCGGACGGCAGCGACAGTGATAAGAAAAAACACATTGGCGAAAAATTGGAAGAAATATCGGGCGGCAAAACCGGCTTTTTGATGGTGACGAAACAGACCAATGAGCCAATATCGGCGATTGCCAGACAAGTTGCCGATAAAATCCGCAAGATGTGCGGATGAGGTTTTGCTCATGTTGCACTTGCACAAGTTTTTTGTGTTATAATAACCATAAATGAAAGGAGCACGACATGGACAGAATCAAAATTAAAAATCTTGCTACCATACGCCCTGTTCCCCCCCACAAGCAGAAGAAGGGTGTGATTAAGCACAAACATCTGACCGATGAAGAGATTTTGGCAAGGGGGTGGTCCTTAGAAAGGGCGTATGAAATACGGAGTTTCCTCAAAGACTTGGCGGAACGCCGCGCCAAAACTTCATCACCGCGCAAGAATGGCAAGAACGCCTCTGCCGCCTAATGAAAAGCGTGTATTTATCAATGTACCATTTGATGATGAATACGCGCCATTGTTTCAGGCATTACTATTTACCATAGAAGGGTGCGGCTTTTCCTCTTGCTGTGCGCTGGAAGAGCCGGGTAATGCCAAACCCCGCTTGCTAAAAATATTCAACCTGATAGAAGAAGCGGCACTGTCCATTCACGACCTTAGCCGCACCAAACTGGATAAAAAAACCCGCTTGCCAAGGTTTAACATGCCCCTTGAACTCGGCATTTGTTTGGGCTATCGTCATCTTGATATTAAAGGAGCAAAGAAGAGGGATTGCCTGATTTTTGAACAAACCCCATATAAACATCAGCAGTTTATTTCAGATTTGGCGGGTAATGATATTGTGCCGCATGAAAATAACCCCGAAAAAATTATTCTCAATGTGCGTAATTTTCTCGATAAATACTCGTCATTGCCGCCACTGCGGGGGGAAGAAATATGCAAAAAATATAATCAATTTGGCAGCGACCTTTCCTCATTTGTGCAGGAGAATAATATAAAGCAATTAGATTTTGGGATATTATCCGAATTCATACAGTACTGGTGGGCGTCATCCAACCGTTAAATGCGGTTTATAATTTATTAATGCCTGCCCGCCAAACCACCGCCCGCCGTCCGTCCGCCAAAAGTAAAACCGCCACTCCGATGGCTAAATGCTTTAATCTGTGTGCCGACTACGCCCCCGCCGGCGACCAGCCGCAAGCGATTAAGAAATTGTGCAGCGGTATCCGCCGCCCGTTGCCGGCGCAAACCCTGATGGGCGTGACCGGCTCCGGTAAAACCTATACCATGGCCAATGTGGTTGCACAATTCGGCCGCCCCGCTATGGTGCTTGCCCATAATAAAACTTTGGCCGCCCAGTTGTACGCCGAATTTCGCGAGTTTTTTCCCCACAGCGCCGTGGAATATTTTGTCTCCTATTATGATTATTATCAGCCTGAGGCATATGTGCCATCGCGCGATCTGTTTATTGAAAAAGATTCCAGCATCAATGAGCATATCGAACAAATGCGCCTGTCGGCAACCAAGGCGCTTATGGAACGGCGCGATTGTGTGATTGTCGCCACCGTGTCGGCAATTTATGGCATCGGCGATCCCGTGGATTATCATAGCATGGTGCTGCACCTTAAAAAGGGCGATAAAATATCGCGCACCGACATCATTCGCCGTCTGGTTGAAATGCAATATGAACGGTGCATGACGGACTTTCGGCGCGGAGTTTTTCGCGTGCGCGGTGATACCATTGACGTCTTTCCTGCCGAAAATGCCGACCGTGCGGTGCGGGTGGAATTGCTGGATGAAGAAGTCGCATCCCTTTGTTTGTTTGACCCGCTGAGCGGACAGCGGCGGACGCGGGTGGAGCGGCATACCGTGTACCCGTCATCGCACTATGTTGCGCCACGGGGCACCGTGCTGCGGGCGATGGAAGCGATTAAGGAAGAGCTGGCGGTGCGCCTGCATGAATTGCGCGCGGAACAGCGCGAATTGGAAGCGGTGCGCCTGGAAGAACGGGTGCGCTTTGATTTGGAGATGATGGAAACTATGGGATTTTGCAAAGGCATCGAAAATTATTCGCGCCATTTGTCGGGGCGGCAGCCGGGCGAACCGCCGCCGACCTTGTTTGATTATCTGCCCGCCGAGGCGCTGTTGTTTATTGATGAATCGCATGTGACCATTCCACAGCTGGGCGGCATGTTTCGCGGCGATAGATCGCGCAAAGAAACACTGGTGCATTATGGTTTTCGCCTGCCATCGGCGTTGGACAACCGCCCGCTGCGGTTTGAGGAATTTGAGAAACTGGCGCCGCAGATGATATTTGTGTCGGCTACCCCGGCCGGCTATGAACGCGAGACAAGCCGCAACTGGGTGGAGCAGGTGGTGCGGCCGACGGGATTGGTGGATCCCGAAGCCATTGTGCGCCCGGCGCAAACGCAAGTGGATGATTTGTGCGAAGAAGCAAAAGCGCGGATTGGACGCGGGGAACGCGTGCTGGTGACGACGCTCACCAAACGCATGGCGGAACAATTTACCGAATATTTGACAGAGATGGGAGTGAAAGCGCGATATTTGCATGCCGACATTGACACCGTGGAACGCGCTGATATTTTGCGCGATTTGCGGCGCGGGATTTTTGATGTGCTGGTGGGGATTAATTTATTGCGCGAAGGTTTGGACCTGCCAGAGGTGTCTTTGGTGGCGATTTTTGATGCTGACAAAGAGGGTTTTTTGCGCTCCGAACAATCGCTCATTCAGACTATGGGGCGCGCCGCACGGCACATTAACGGCACCGCGATTTTGTATGCTGACCGCGAGACAAACTCTATGCAGCGCGCTTTGGCGGAAACGCGGCGGCGGCGTGAATTGCAAGTGGAGTATAATAAAAAACATGGTATTTCGCCGCGCAGCGTGGAAAAAGCGGTACGCGATATTATCATTACGGGAGAGGATTTGGCGGATGCGGAGGGACCGTCGCGGCGGCGCGATTTTCGCCATATGAGCGAGGCGGTGGCCGGGCGCGAACTGCGAAAACTGGAAAAGAAAATGCACGCTTTTGCCCGCGATTTGGAATTTGAACGCGCCGCCGACATGCGGGATCAGATCCGCATTATCAAGCGTCAGATGTTGGGCGTAGACACGGGGGCGGCGTGAGTTTCGCGGCATTATTCGCGGTGATTGGCGTGCTGCTTTTGCTGGAGGGCGTCATGCTGCTGCTGATGCGCGAAGAATCATGGCGCCGCTTTCGCGAGCTGCTGGGGCATATAAGCATTGGCCAACTGCATACCATCGGCATAGTGATGGCGGTTTGCGGGGTGTTATTGCTGATAATCAGTTAATCGGCGCGTTTATTTTCCGCTTTT
>JBPCWX010000062.1:0-3301 GCA_051009095.1 Gammaproteobacteria bacterium
ATGAAAAAATATCTTCACGGCACGCGCGGCGGCTTGCTGCTTGGTACCATCGGCATTATTGTATTGTCGCCCGATTCGCTGCTGCTGCGACTGTTCAGCGGCGACGACCTAACCATTACCGCCGGGCGCGCCGCGGCGATGGCGGTTGTTCTTGCCATAATGCTGCTGTTGGTCGCCAACCTGCGGGCGGGTTTTCGCTGGTGGCCGGTGCTGCTGTATGCCGCCGTATATGGGCTGGGGCTGATTTGCTTTCCCCTGTCAATACGGCATACTTTTGTCGCCAATACGCTGGTTATCTTGGCCACCTCACCGCTTTGGGCGGCCATTGGCGGACGCATCTTTTTGGGTGAAATCGTGCCCCGCCGCACGTGGCTGGCCAGCATCGCCGCGGCGGTTGGGGTGGCTTTGGTGTTTGCGCCGCAAACAACCAGCGGCGGTTTATTCGGTGATATTTTGGCCCTGGGCGTTGCCTTTTCTTTGGCGGGCTGCGCGATTATCATTCGCCGCTATCCGCAAACCAACATGTTCCCTGGCCTCTGTGCCGCCGCCACCGCAGTCGCTTTGCTTTTTCTGCCCTTTGCCGACTGGCAGCTGCCCGCCCGCGATTTTGTCATTATCGCGGCGAACGGCGGGGTGATTTTGCCCATTGCCTTTGTGTGCATTATTGCCGCCTCGCGCCGCCTACCGCCGGCGGAAATTAATCTCTTGTTTTTGCTAGAGACGGTGTTGGCGCCGCTGTGGGTGTGGCTGGTTTTGGCGGAACGCCCGCCCCTGGCTGCCATGCTCGGCGGCGGACTTATTCTCATCGTGCTAACGGCACATTCTTTGGCGACGCTGCGGGCCTTGAGGCGGGCGCGTGAATAAAATTAATATCGGCGGCGGACGCGATTTTTTTGCCGCCGCCCGCGCCCCGGTGCTGGCACATCGCGGCGCGTGCGCAACATCACATCCTTTGGCGACGGCGGAAGCATTGAGTATCCTGCAAAATGGCGGCACTGCCGCAGATGCCGCCATCGCCGCCTGTGCCGTGCAATGTGTGGTGGAGCCGCATATGACGGGACTCGGCGGCGATTGCTTTGCGCTGATTAAAAAATCCCCGTCTGAGCCGCCGCTGGCACTCAACGGCAGCGGCTGGACGCCGCAAAAATTATCATTGACCGCAGTGCAGCGGGACGGTATCGATGAATTTTCGCCGCACGCCGTTACCGTCCCCGGCGCAGTGGCGGCGTGGCGCGAATTGCACGCCCGCTTTGGTCAGCTGCCATGGCACCGTCTTTTTATAACCGCCGAGCATTATGCCCGCGATGGCTTTGCGGTTGCCGCGCGGGTGGCGCAAGATTGGCGGCGCGAAGAAGCGCGACTCAAACAAAGCAATGCCGCCGCCGTTTTTTTGCCATATGGCCGCGCGCCGGCGGCCGGTGATATTTTTCGCCTTCCCGCCTTGGCCGACACCTTGCGCACCATCGGAGCGGATGGCGGCGAATCTTTTTATCAAGGCGATGCGGCACGCGATATGGTCGCCGTTTTGCGCGCCGGCGGCGGGGCGCATGAATTGTCCGATTTTGCCGATTTTGCCGCCGGCGGCGCAACTTGGGTGTCGCCCATCGCCGGCAATTATCGCGGCTGGCGGGTGTGGGAATGCCCGCCCAACGGTCAGGGCGTGGTTGCCCTGCTTATGTTAGCGGCAATGGACGGCGCGCTCCCCGCGGCAGAGGAATCGGCCGCCGCTTTTTTTGCCGACATCACCCGCCGCGCATATGCTTGGCGCGATGAAACCTTGGGAGAACACACCCGCAAAGATTGGGCGGCATTTTTTGCCGAACAGGGCGCGGCTTTGCGCACTGCCGCCCCTCCGTCAGCCATGCCCCCAGACTCGGCGGGCGTCCATAAAGACACGGTATATATTGCCGCGATTGACGGCAATGGCATGGCGGTATCTTTTATTAATAGCATTTTTTATCCTTTTGGCAGCGGTATTTTGGCGCCGACAAGCGGCGTATTATTGCAAAATCGCGGGTTATCGCTGTCGCTGCTGCCGCATAGCCCAAATGTTATTGCCCCGCGCAAACGCCCCTTGCACACCATTATTCCAGCCATCGCCGAGCAAGATGGCGACACTTTGGTTTTTGGCATTATGGGCGGGCATTATCAAGCAGCCGGACAAGCGTGGTTTTTGTCTAAATTATTGGATGACGGCGCGGATTTACAAACCGCCATGGATGCTCCGCGGTTTTTTGCCTATCCCGATAAAGTGCAAATTGAGCCTTCCTTTGCGGCAACGGCAATGGATTTTTTGCGGCGGCGCGGTTATGCTTTGGCGGTGTGTGAGCAGCCCTTGGGGGGAGGACAGGCGATTTTGCGCCGCGCGGATGGTTTGCTGGTTGCTGTTTCGGACAGCCGTAAAGACGGCATGGCGGCAGGATGCTGACACCGCCGGATTGGAATTTATTGGCTTTGGCGATAACCGCGACTTGTGCGGCATCGTTCACTCCCGGGCCCAATAATGCGATTTGTCTGGCTTTGGGAGCATCATTTGGCGTATGGCGAACGATGCCGTTTGCCTTGGGGGTGGCGGTGGGTTTTCCCGCCATGTTTGCTTTTATCGGCGCGGGTTTGGGCGGCGTGTTGGCGGCTTATCCTTCCCTGCACTTGATAATTAAAATTGGCGGCGGCATTTTTCTTTTGCATATGGCATGGAAGATTGCCACGTCGCGAAGCATGGGCGATGGCGGCGGGCGGATGCTCGGTTTTCGCTGGGCGGTGATGTTTCAGTGGCTCAATCCCAAAGGTTTGGCTTTTGCGTTTAGTTTGGCGGCAGCCTACACCCGCCCGCAATTTTTATTATCGGACATTGTTTATTTGATGATAATAACGGCGGTGGTGGCCTTGGCGTCCACTTCGGTGTGGGCGATATTTGGCGCCGGATTGGGTCGGCTGCTCAAGTCCCCTCGCGCCTTGGCCATCTTTAATGGCGTGATGGGCGCGCTGCTGGCATTGTCCGCCCTGCCGATTTTTTTATTATGAGTGCGCAGTGGTGTGGGCGTAGCCGTTGATGCTAAGCGTATAATTTCTTTTATTTAACGATGATGTTGCCATACCGAACAGTTTTACAAGAAGCCTTGCGCGATGCTTGCGTGGCGGTGGGCGGCGATATTGCGGTATTATTGGAAAAACCGCGCGAAGCCGCTCATGGCGATTACGCCTGCCCTGCCGCCATGCAGTTAGCGCGCGTGCTCAAACGCCCCCCGCGGGATCTTGCCGATGATATTTTGCGGCATTTTACGCCGCCCGATTTTGTTGC
>JBPCWX010000063.1:0-7203 GCA_051009095.1 Gammaproteobacteria bacterium
GGCGAGAAACAGGCATTTGTTGCTTCTCATCATCCGATGCTGATGGATATTTATCAGCAGCAACATATATGGATGGCCAGGGAGCAGGAAGAGCATACTCGCATTGTTAAGCCAGATAACAGTGAAGTCCTTAAGACTTCGGAGATGTATGCCGGCGGTTTGATGAAGTTTCAGAATGAAAATTAAGATTCTTTGCGAAGACCAGATGCACGAAGTTTTTGTCCGTCGAGCATTGTTGAATCTTGGCTTCCACAGGCGCGATTTTCTTGCATCGGCGGTGGCATCCAAAACGGAATCCGGGGCGGGAGAGAAATATGTGCGCGAACGCTATCCTCAGGAATTACGCATGCTGAGGGAAAAAAAGCATCAAAAGCTAGCGCTTATTGTTGTCATTGACGGCGATAATGTCGGCGTGGATAGGCGTTTTAATCAGTTGCAAAAATCTTGTCAAGACTGCAACATCCCGCCAAGACAGGAAAGCGAAAAAGTCGCTTTTTTTGTCCCTACGTGGAATATTGAAACATGGCTTGCTTATTTGGGTGGTCAAGATGTGGATGAGACAAAGCGCGATTATCCAAGATCATCCATGCCCAGTCATTGCCAGCAAAAGGCCCAAAATCTGGCGGATATGTGCCGCCAAAAACAACTGCGCCAGCCGGCACCCGCATCATTGCAAAGCGCGTGCGATGAATATCAGAGGCTGAGCCAATGACCCGCGCCTTTATCACCGGCATCACCGGCATGGTGGGCTCTCATTTGGCCGATTATTTATACGCCCACACGGATTGGGAGATTATCGGCATGGCCAGATGGCGCAGCCCGCTGGATAATTTGGCCGGGCTTGCCGCCGCCATTAACGACGGCAAGCGAGTGCGCCTCATATACGCCGATTTGCGCGATACGCTTGCGGTGCAACATGCCATGCGCGAAGCCCGGCCGGATATTATTTTTCATTTGGCGGCACAGAGTTTTCCGCGCACCAGTTTTGAATCGCCGCTGGATACTTTTGACACCAACGTGCAAGGCACCGTGCGCGTTTTGGAAGCCGCCCGCACCGATGCACCGCAAGCGGTCATTCATGTTTGCGCGTCTTCCGAAGTGTTTGGGCGGGTGACCCAAGAACTGCTTCCCATTAAAGAAGACGCACCTTTTCATCCCGCCTCTCCATATGCCATGAGCAAAGTGGGGACGGATTTGGTGGGGCGTTATTATGCGGAAGCGTACGGTATGACGGTGATGACAACCCGCATGTTTACGCACACCGGACCCCGGCGCGGCGATGTTTTTGCCGAGTCCACCTTTGCCAAGCAAATTGCCATGATTGAACATGGTTTGCTGCCGCCGACAGTCAAAACCGGCAATCTCAAATCGCTCCGCACTATCGCTGATGTCCGCGATGCGGCGCGAGCGTATCATTTATTGGTTACTGTCAATCCGCAAGCCGGGGCGTATTACAATATCGGCGGCACCCACAGTTGTCAGGTGGGGGATATTTTGGACGCTTTGCTGGCCTTGTCGCCGCGCGGCAAAGATATTACCGTGGAACAGGAGCCAGCGCGGATGCGCCCCATTGACGCCGATTTACAAGTGCCCGATACCAGCAAATTTTGCGCTCACACCGGCTGGCAACCGCAAATATCGTTTGCGCAAACGATGGAAGATTTGCTTAACTATTGGCGGCAAAAAGTCGCCGCCGGCGCCGTTTTAATTAATCGCTAAACACCCGAGGACTCATCATGGCATATCAATTCCAAAACACCAACACCGCTAAGGATGCGGTTTTCTTTTGCGAATCATCATTGGCGCGATTGCAGTGTTACGGCGACCAAGCCGATAATATTGTCAACGCGTCAACACGCAACGCTGAAGCCATCGCCACCATTAAGCGAGATGGCTTGCTGCATATAAAAGATTTCTTCCCGCGTGAGCAGATTTTGGCGATGGGGGAGGAGCTGGAGCAAAAAATTGCGCAGCAGCTGCCCCATATGACGGTGCGCAATCATCGCGCCGAAAATTTATCAAATTTGGAGACGCTGGATATTCAGCACATTACTCTGCCGTCGACGGCGACGGTGGAAGATGCCAAACACTATACGACCGGCGTGTCATTGCCCGAGCCACTGGTGCAGATGCCGTCAATCATTGATTTATTGGGGCATGAGCAGCTGCTGGACCTTGCTGTCGGCTATTATGAAAGCCCACCGCTGCTTACTTTTGCCAAAGCGCGCTGGGCTTTTGTCAATGATATGGGACCAGCCGACACGCAGCACTGGCATGCCGACCCCGGCTCTTTTCGCGTGCTCAAAGCGTTGATTTATTTAAATGATGTGGATGAAGGAGGCGGGCCTTTTGAATATATTGTCGGCTCCCACAGCAATAAATTTGCGGGTTGGGATGAAAACTCGCGTCACGATGAAAAAGAATTGCGGCAGTTTTATGCGGCGGATAAATTTAAGACTTGTGTGGCACGGGCCGGTGATATATTGTTTGCCGAAGTGTCGGGCTTTCATCGCGGGCAGCCGCCAGTAGATGCAGAGCGGCGCATTCTCATTGTTAACTTTTGCGTCAATGCCGAATATGGCTTGCCTTATCAGCCAGTTAAAGCACGGGCTGCCGATATCGAAAAAACGCACGGTTTGCACCGGGCATTATTTGATGGGCTAGATCTGGTATGAGTGACGGGCCTGGTTTTGCGGTTATTGTCACGGCTTTGGATGAAACTTGGTCGGTGGGTGAGACAGTTCACCGGGTGGTTGCTGATAACAAAGAGGACCTTGCCGAAATTATCATGGCGACCGCGCCGCATGCGACAACGGCATGCCGTGCCGCCATTGCTGACATGTGCGCCGCCTATCCGCAGTTGGTGCGGGAGCATGAGCAATCACATTTGCCCGGGGTGGGGGGTGCTATTCGCGAATGCGCTGCTACTGTTGACGCCCAATGGATTATTATGATGGCCTCAGACTTGGAGACCCAGCCAGAGAAAGTGAAAGACCTTATTGCGCGTGCCAAAATGGGAGATGTGGACATTGTGGCGACGTCGCGCTGGCTGGACGGTGGTGGTTTTGGCGATTATTCGCCCACCAAAAAGATCGCTAATTGGCTCTTCCAAAAGATTTTTTCGCTGTTGTATGGCGTGGCACTGACGGATATGACTTTTGGCTACCGCGCCTATCGCACGGCATTATTCACCCGCTATCAATGGCGCGAAACAGGCCAGGCCTTTTTTATGGAGTCTTTGGTCAAGTCTTTGCGAGACGGCAAACGTGTGGTGGAAATTCCGGTACAATGGCGACGACGGCAAGAAGGAAAAAGCCACGTCAAATTGTCAGAGTTTGTCCGCTATTTTCGCGTGGGATTGACGGTTAAATTCGCCCCTAGGCGCACCCTATTAACGGATACCAAAAGAAAAAAACCAAAGGAAAAACCATGAGCGATATTGCACTAATCACCACAACCATTAATGTTCCTGAATTATTGATGGATTATGGGCGGGATGCCAAAACGCACGGCCGCACGGTTAAATTTTGCGTCAGCGGCGACCAAAAAACACCGCCCGCCGCCGCCGATTTTTGCGCCCGGGTTACCGCCGAAACAGGGGTGGAATGTGAATATATGGATGTGGCAGCGCAACGGGTGTTTATGCGTGATTATCCGCTACTGGACGCTCATTTGCCGTGGAATTGTGTGCAGCGGCGCAATGTGGCATTGCTCAAAGCGGTGCGGGACGGCGCCCAAACCGTCATTACCATTGATGATGATAATTTTATTGCCGCGCCCGACTATTTTGGCGGTCATTTATTGACCGGACAAGAAGCGGAATTGGATTCTTTTGGCGAAGCAGGACAGTGGTTTAACATTTGCCGTTTTTTGCGTGAAGAAAACGGGCGGCAATTTTTTGCCCGTGGCTATGGCATGGCGGTGCGGACGATGGCGGAGCCGCCGCTTGTCGCTCAGCGAGAGAAAAAATTCACCGCAGTCAACGCCGGGCTGTGGTTGGGCGACCCCGATATTGACGCCATCACCCGCTTGGCCATACCGGTGAATGCGACAGAATATATGCGGGCGGATAATTTCTTTGTCGCCGCTGGTGCGTGGACGCCGTTTAATTCCCAAAACACCGCATTGGCGCGGGCGGCATTGCCAGCCTATTTTCTGAGTCCTTTTGTTGGGCGTTTTGAGGATATTTTTATCAGTTTTATCATCAAGCGCATCGCTGACCATTTGGGGCATGGCGTTTGTTTTGGGCATCCTTTGGTGCGTCAAGACCGCAATGCGCACGATTTGCTGCACGATTTGGCCTTGGAAAATTTGGGCATGAAAATCACCGACCGTTTTGTCGCCGCTTTGCAAAACGCCAATTTGCAAGGGGCTTCATATGCCGTGTGCTTGTTGGAGTTATGCGAACAAGCGGAGGCATCTTTGCGGGAGGGATTTAACGATGGCGGAGCGGGCGCAGTTGGCGGCATATTTTGCCGGCTGTCGCGTGTGGGCGGAGTTGCCGCTGTGGGATTAGGGGACGGTTGCCCAGCTACCGTTGGCGCCGCAAACCGCCGAGTTTACTTGGCGACGCTGTGGCGTTATCTGTTGTCCACCAATGATGGAGCTGATGATGTCGCATCTTGAGGTCAATCCCGCTTCTTATCGGGATCCATCCAGTCGCGTGTATGAAGGAGGCGGCGTTTTGCTGCGCGGGTTAAACGAAACGGCGGCGGCGCATTATACGGCGGCAACACAAAAGGCATTTTTTCAGCAATGGATGGCAGACGGCAAAATGGTTCCCTCCTCTGCCGCCGCTGATGATTGGGCGGCTGAAGTATTGCGCGATGGCTGGAGCATGGCGTTGGCGCATGAGCGACTGCCTTTTATTTCCTATCCGTACGAATGGACTTTTCATATGCTTAAAGATGCGGCATTGCTGCATCTGCATATGCAGGAAGAGGCGATGATGGCGGGGTGGACGCTCAAAGACGCCACGGCGTTTAATGTGCAATGGCGCGGCGTGTCGCCGATGCTGATAGATATTCCGTCATTAATACCGCGTGCCGCCGGGGTGCCGTGGGCGGCCTATCGGCAATTTTGCATGAATTTTTTGTATCCACTGATGCTGCGCGCTCACTTAGGGATTGACTTTACTCCACTGCTGCGTGCGGATTTGGAAGGTATTGCGCCGCCGGCAATGGCGCATTATTTTTATGGCTTGCGCTGCTTGCGGCGGGGCGTGCTTACGCACGTGATTTTTCCGGCGGCGGTGGAAAAGTCCACGGCTCAGCGGCGGCGCGGGCGGCAGCAAAAAACACAAGCCGAGGCGGTGACCTTGGGATTGGTGCGCGGGGTTATAAATTTAACCGAAAAATTATCCATCGCCGAAGATAAAACGGTGTGGCTGGATTATGAGCGCGAGCATTCTTATAACGACACCGATTTTGCGGCGAAGAAAGAGTTTGTGGCGATGGCGGCACAAGAAAAACGGCGTAAGATGGTTTGGGATTTGGGCTGCAACACGGGGATTTTTTCACATTTATGCGCCGCGCACAGCGACACGGTATTGGCGGTGGACGGAGATGCGGGGGCGGTGGATAGATTGTATCGGCGGCTCAAAAATGACGGTAGCGGTGGCAATATTTTGCCGCTGGTGTTGAATATGGCGAATCTTTCGCCGGCGCAGGGATGGGCGGGGCGCGAGCGCATGGCTTTTGACCGGCGCACGCGGCCAAACCTTGTTTTATGTTTGGCATTAATTCATCATTTGCGCATTACTAACGGCATTCCCCTGCCGATGTTTTTGGATTGGCTGCGCGGTTTGGGAGCCGATGTGGTGATTGAGTTTGTCGATCGCCAAGATGAAATGACACAGCAATTATTGCAAGCCAAAACAGAGACATATGACGACTATAATATGCCCGCTTTTGAGAGTGCGGTTGCCGAGCGTTTTGCCGTGCAAGCAACGCGGGAATTGAAAAACGGCACGCGTAAATTGTATTTTTTGCGCCCCTTGGAAGCGGTCGGTTAAAGATGACGGCAGCATCATGGAGACCATAGATGACCCATGTTTCAATGCACATTGATATGCTGCGGCACCCGTTGGAACTTCCGTGCGGGGCGATTCTCAAAAACAGACTCGCCAAATCAGCAATGTCGGATTCACTTGCCAATGGTGAGGGTGAGCCCACTGCGGCACAGATGCGGCTGTACGAAAGATGGGCAAACGGAGGAATTGCGCTGTCGCTCATCGGAGAGGTGCAGGGGGATTTTCGTTTTCCTGAAAAACCGGGTAATTTGGTGTTAGGAGAGACGGCAAATCAACCAATGCTGCATTCACTCACCCGCCGAGCGGCGATTAATAATTCTCATCTGTGGGTGCAGTTGGGTCACGCCGGGGCGCTTTCACACCCCCCCATTAGTCGGGCTGCGGGACCTTCCGCACTTGATATTAACGGCATTAAATGCCGGGAAATGTCCATAGATGAAGTGCGGGAATTACCGCATATGTTTGCCAAAACCGCAGCGGCGGCAAAGGCTGTGGGATTTAGCGGCGTGCAAATTCATGCAGCGCACGGTTTTTTACTGAGTCAATTCCTGTCGCCGCTGTTTAATCGCCGAAATGATGACTACGGCGGCTCCATTGAAGCACGCTGCCGCATCATTGTCGAGGTGATAGAGAAAGTGCGGAGTATGGTTGGGGCAAAATTTCCTGTCGGGATAAAGATTAATTCGTCAGACCAACTGGAAGGTGGGCTGTCGGAAGAAGATGCGCTGGTATTGGTTCATATATTGGAGCGGACTTCGCTTGATCTGATTGATCTTAGCGGGGGGACCTATTTTCCCGGAGCAAAGGCAAGTTCTGACGCGCCAAATAAGGGACCGTACTTTTTTAACTTTGCCCGGCAAGCGAAAAATATAACTAATATACCGTTGATGCTAACCGGCGGATTTAAAAGTCGCGCTCAGGCGCTGGATGTTGTGGCGAGCGGCGCGGTGGATGTTGTCGGCTTGGCGCGGGCGATGGTGCTGGACCCTCATTTAGCCAAGGTGTGGTTAGCCGAAGAAGGAGGCGACCCAATGTTTCCTCGATTCCAAGCGGCTCCTCCGGGTGGGATAACGGCGTGGTACACCATGCGGCTTACGGCTTTGGGGGAGGATCGGGAAGACACATTCTCACTGGATATTTCATCGGCTATCCGCGCATATGAGGAGCGGGAT
>JBPCWX010000064.1:0-2036 GCA_051009095.1 Gammaproteobacteria bacterium
AGATAGAATGTTGCAACTTCCCCATCAAAACAATCTGCACTTTCATTTACCGCAAGTGAAGTATACCCGGTAGGCGGTAGCGCGTCATATAAACCAGTGGGCGATGTTGTGATATAGGCACCTGTGATGCCACCTCCGGCAAAGGTGGCTTCAAATTGATATGTATACAGATCAATATGGTCGAGTCCATTCAAGGTATATCTGTGGGCAATAACCCCAAAGTCAAACTGGCGAGAATCCATCCTAATCCAGCGGTTCGGAGTATCGTTCCTAGCAAAATTTCTCGTCCCATCAGCATGGCAACCCATGATAACGGCAGTAATCATCACCCTCACCGCCAAATCTTCATAACTTGAATTTAGCGTTGAAAATTTATCGCGCACTTCCACGATAGCGGTTATGGTCTTACCCTCAGGGTATCCAGCCCCAGATATATCGGACGTCAACATTAAGATGCCGTCCTCCACGCTAAAATGATTGTCATCATCGCCCACCACTTTCCACTCGGCAAGCACTTGAATGTTCTCTGCCGACAAAGTTATTAATGGAATATCTTCGGCAAAGACACTCGGCGTGCAAGCAAAAGCGCTCAGCAACAGCGCTATTTTGCATTTAGTTGAAAAATTGGGGGGGGGGTAAATTAATCGCCAGCAAGCCCTCTATTTTGCCCAAGAAGGCGGCTAAAACAAAAAAAATGAAGTCAACAATGCTTTTCATCATAAAGTCCTCTGAGTGCGTTATATGGCGTATTATAGCACAAAGCAATTAAATCGCCATCCAACCGATTAGGGTGCCAGCCCCGAAATATAAGCCGCCAAAGCGTCAATTTGCTCGTCGCTGAGTTTTGCGGCAATGCTTTGCATAATGTCATTTTGTCGCGCGCCCGAAGCATACTCGCGCAAAGAAGATGCGGTATAGGCGGCATGCTGCCCCGACAGGCGCGGATAGAGCGGCTCCATCCCCGCTCCGCTCGGGGTATGACACGCCGCACATGCCGGCACGCCCGTCTCCAAAATCCCGCCGCGATATAATTTTTCCGCGCTTTTTGCCAATTCCATATCCGCCGCACCGACAATTACCGGCTTTTGCGCCGCCAAATAAGCCGAAATATCGGCAATGTCCTGATCGCTCAGCGACTTTGCCATGGCCGCCATCACCGCATTTTGCCGCTCGCCATCCCGATATTGGGTGGTTTGCTCCCGCAAATAATCGGCATGTTGCCCCGCCAAAATGGGCTGTGTCGGTATCACACTCGCCCCGCTGGGCCCATGACACGACACACAATTTTGGTTATATAAGGTTTTGCCCGCCGCGACATCGCCGCCGCTCATTGGGTCTTGCGCCCAAACGCCGCCCGCCAGCAAAATGCAAATAAGAGAAATTAATCGCAACATCATGGGCGAATTGTACATCATTGCGCTAATAATTTTTTTGCCAAGCCGAATTTAACCGCAGGAGAGCATGCGTTGCAGGGCAATTTTTGCCTGTGCCGCATCATCTTCGGGAACTTTAATTTGGTTGACAATCTCTCCGTCCGCCAGCGATTCTAAACACCACGCCAAATGCTGCGGGTCAATGCGCGCCATAGTTGAACACATGCACACCATCGGCGACATAAAACGAATTATTTTGCCTTCCGGCTTAAATTCCTCGGCAATGCGCTGCACCAGATTTAATTCCGTCCCCACCAGCCAGCGGGTATTGGGCGGGGCGGCGGCGATGGTTTTGATAATAAAATCCGTGGAACCGACATAATCGGACATGGCGCAGACTTCTTCGCAACACTCAGGGTGCGAAATAACCACGCCATCGGGATATTTACCGCGAAATTCGCTAATATGCTCCGGGCGAAACATTTGATGCACCGAACAAAAACCTTTCCATAAGATAATTTTGGCGCGCCTGAGTGCCGCCTCTGACAACCCGCCCAAGGGCTGGTCAAAATCCCATACCACCATATCATCAGGCGCCATTCCCATGGTGCGCGCCGTCCACCGCCCCAAATGCTGGTCGGGAAAAAACAAAACTTTGGCGCG
>JBPCWX010000065.1:0-5793 GCA_051009095.1 Gammaproteobacteria bacterium
GATATTTTTCCTTCTTTCTGGCGCAGCATTGACGCACTTATCGCCGCCGATAAATTTCAATCCGTCGATGAAGTAAAAAAAGAACTTGACGGCAAATATGACAACTCCAACTTTAACCATGACCCAAAATATTATCGCCAAGATATTCAGTTTCGGGATTGGTATCAAGATCGCCGGCAAATATTTTCACCTCTGGATAATCAGGAGTCTCAAGTTTTACCGCAAGTGTTAGGGCATTATTCGTCCGACATTATCGCGGATAAATTTTATAACTCATCGGCAAATTTTGCCGACCCTTACCTCATCGCCAAGGCAAAAGCAAAAAACGGTGTAGTGGTGACGGAAGAAAGAAGCCGCGCCAAAGACAGCAATGATGGCAAAATTCCCACCATTTGCCGATTATGCAGCGTTAAATGTATCAATGCGGAGGATTTTATGCACACACAAAAATGGAATTTTTAGACAATAATGTGCCTTAGCCGCCGCCTTTTATCATCATCTCGCCATGATTTTATGGGCATCAATGTTGCAGTGTGGTTTAATGATGGTTTTGCCAGTAGATTCAAGTGTTATCCACTATGAACATTATCATCACTTCCGACACCAGCGACAAAGATTTTCCAGACCGCAAACCTTTTGTTTTGTCGCTGTCGCCGTATAAACTGTGGGCGCTTGCCGCCGTTTTATCGCTCATCCTTGCCGCTGGTGTATATGCAGCGGCGGAAAAAATCGCCGCCCACTGGCTGCAAAACCGCAGCCCCATCGCCATCACCATCGCCGAGGAACAAGCACAGCAAGCGGATGCCGCCCGCCGCCGCCTGTGGGAGGAAAATATCGGCGAATTGCAAAATCAAATCGCCCAGATGCGCGCCAAAGTCATAGAATTGCAAAACCGCGGCCACGTTATCGCCGAGCGTGTCGGCTTGCCCGCGGAGCAGTTTTTTGCCGCCGACCAACTCAATGGCTGCGAGGTTTATCCCGCCATCTCTCCCCCGCAAAATGCCGATGAAGTCGCCGCCCTGGACTCCGCCAACCTGCACGATATGCAAAACAACATCACCAGCCTCAGCCGCCATTATGATATTTTGGCCGAACACGGCGCCCAAATGCGGGTGTTGTTTAATACCATTCCCGATATTCGCCCCTTGGGTGGGCACAACTGGAAGACCTCCGGCTTTGGCCCTCGGCGCGACCCCATCACCGGCCGCCGCGCTTTTCATGCCGGCTATGATTATGCCGCCGAAATCGGCACGCCGGTGCTGGCCGCCGCCGACGGTTTGGTCACCTACAGCGGCCGACTTGGCAATTATGGCAAAGCCATCCGCATCTCACACGGCAGCGATGTCTCCACGCTATATGGCCATTTGCAAGCATCGACGGTGACCTCGGGGCAATATGTGCAGCGCGGCGAAATCATCGGTCACGTCGGTAATACCGGCCGCTCCACCGGCCCGCACCTGCATTATGAAGTGCGCCTCAATAATAAACCGCGTCCCATCCGCAGCGCCGTAAAAAAATTAAAAGAAGAACGCGGCGTACCCAAAGATTGGGGCGTCTAAGATTATGGCCTTTGGTTTTCTTTCCCGTCTGGTCGGCTCCAAACAGCATCGGCGTTTGGCCGTCTATCGCGCCAAAATCGCCGCCACCAACGCTTGCGCGGGCGCCGTCGCCAAGCTGGACGATGACAGTTTGCGCGCCGCCTATCAAGCCTTGCGCGAACGGCACGATAACGGCGAGCCTTTGGCGTCTCTGCTGCCCGAAAGTTTTGCCATCACGCGCGAAGTGGCGGGGCGCACCATGAACATGCGCCACTTTGACGAGCAGATTATCGGGGGCGCCGCATTGTTTGCCGGCAATATCGCCGAAATGAAAACCGGCGAAGGCAAAACCTTGGCGGCAACGTTGCCGGTGTGTTTGGAAGCCTTGGCCGGAAAAGGCGTGCATGTGGTCACCGTCAATAATTATTTGGCGCGCCGCGATGCCGACTGGATGGGGCAGTTATATCGCTTTTTGCACTTATCGGCGGGCGTGAATGTGCCGGAGCTGTCTTTTGCCGACAAGGCCGCCGCCTATCGCTGCGACATCACCTATGGCACCAATAACGAATTTGGCTTTGACTATCTGCGCGACAACATGCGCTACGACCCCGACACCCGCTTGCAGCAGCATCTGCAATATGCCATTGTCGACGAAGTCGACTCCATTTTGATCGACGAGGCGCGCACCCCGCTGATCATCTCTGGCGAGGCGGACGACAACATCACCGTCTATCAAGTCGCCGACCGCGTGGCGGCAAAGTTTTCCCGCTGTGAGACCACCGACTCGCCCGGTGATTTTATGGTGGACGAAAAATCGCGCGATGTTCATTTAACCGAAGACGGTTTTGCCCACGCCGAATCTTCATTTGACCAAGCCGGACTGCTCAACGGCGGCTCGCTGTATGACCCCGCCAATTTATCGCTCATGCACCATCTTATCGCCGCTCTCAAGGCGCGTCACTTATACGCCCGCGACCGTGATTATGTGGTGCAAAATGACCAAATAGTCATCGTCGACGAATTTACCGGCCGGCTCATGCCGGGGAGACGCTGGGGCGATAATCAGCATCAGGCGGTGGAAGCCAAAGAAGCGGTGCCGATACAAAAAGAAAATCAGACCCTGGCCTCCATTTCATTTCAGAATTATTTTCGCCTGTATCACAAGTTAGCGGGCATGACCGGCACCGCCCAAACCGAAGCGGAAGAGTTTCGCTTTATCTATGGCCTGGAAGTGGTGGAGATCCCCACCCACAAAAAAATGATTCGCGATGATGAACTGGATCGCGTGTATCGCAGCGAGACGGCAAAATATCGCGCCGCCGTGGCCGACATTCGCGCCTGTGCCGAACAAGGACAGCCGGTGCTGGTCGGCACTGCCGCCATTGAAGATTCCGAAAAGATGTCGCGCCTACTGAGCGACGCCAAACTGCCGCATCAAGTTTTGAACGCCAAACAGCACGAGCGCGAGGCGCACATTATTGCGCAGGCAGGGCGACCGGGCGCCATTACCATCGCCACCAACATGGCCGGACGCGGCACCGACATTGTCCTGGGCGGCAACATTGACGCCGAACGGCAGGCCTTGCTGAGCAATGATAAACTGACTGAGGAGGAACGGCAGGATAAAATCGCCGCCGCTGACGCCGCGTGGAATGAAAGTCATCAGCGGGTTTTGGCCGCCGGCGGACTCAAAATCATCGGCACCGAACGACACGAATCACGCCGCATTGACAATCAGCTGCGCGGGCGGGCGGGACGGCAAGGCGACCCCGGCGCCAGCGTGTTTTATTTGTCTTTTGAAGATTCACTGCTGCGGATTTTTGCCACCAAGCGCGTTGCCGCGATTATGGAAAAACTAAAATTGGATGAGGATGAAGCCATCGAAGCCAAGATGGTCAGCCGCACCATTGAAAACGCTCAGCGCAAAGTGGAAGCGCATAATTTTGACATTCGCAAACAGCTGCTGGAATACGATGATATTGCCAATGAGCAGCGGCAGTTAATTTATGAACAGCGCGAGCACATTCTCACCGCCACCGACACCGCCGCCATTGCCGCCGACTTGCGCACCGAAAATTTGCGGCAGGTGGCGGACACCTATCTGCCCCCGGAAACTCCCGAAGAAGAATGGCACGCCGCCGACTTGGAAAAATTATTAGCCGCCGATTATCGCCTGCATTTGCCGCTCACCGCGTGGCTTGGCGAAGAAGAAGACAAACCGCGCGAATACTTTATCACCAAACTGGTGGGCGAAGCGGAAGCGCATTATCATGAAAAAGTGGGGCATGTTGATGCGGACTCTTTTGGCAAATTTTTGCGCTCGATGATATTAAACATTATTGACGACCACTGGCGCACGCATTTGTCGGCGCTGGACGGCCTGCGTTTGTCCATCGGTTTGCGCGGCATGGCGCAAAAAAATCCCAAGCAGGAATATAAGCGCGAAGCCTTCGAGATGTTTGAGCGTTTGGTGGCCACAGTGCAAACCATGTCGGCGCGAGTCATGTACGCTTTGTCAGTGCGGGATGAACCGCCGCCACAGCCGTCTCCGCCCCCGCAAAAAATGCAATATCGGCATGATGAATTATCGGCGATTGCTGCGCCCTCCCCCGCGTCGTCGACCGCGCCGCCCAATTTAGCCGGCGGTGGCGAGCAGCCATCGACCACCGCCACGTTTCGCCGCGCCGCCCCAAAAATAAGCCGCAATGCGCCCTGCCCCTGCGGTTCCGGTAAAAAATATAAACACTGCTGCGGTAAGTTATAACCGCCATTTTATCGCCGCCGCCAAACATTAAACTGCCCGCCGACAGGCAAGCAATCGCCGCGGTTTTATGCTGAGTAAAAAATCCCCAGCACCACCAACCCAAAGATGATGCGATACCAGCCAAAGGGGGTGAAATTGTGCCGCGACACATAGCGGATAAAAAGCCGAATCACCAGCAATGCCGAAACAAAGGACACGGCAAAACCCAAGGCTATGTCGCCCGCCAAGTCCCAGCTCAGCAAATCGCGGCTGTCTAACAAAGCATAGCCGCTTGCCGCAAACATGGTCGGCAGCGCCAGCAAAAAAGAAAACTCAGTCGCCGCACGCCGTTCCACGCCCCACCACATCGCCCCGATGATGGTCGCTCCCGCCCGCGACACACCGGGAAACAAGGACAACGTCTGACACAAGCCAATGACCACGGCATCACGCGCGCGTAAATCACTTATCGCCGTCAGGCGCGCCGGCCGCGGGACGCGCTCCACCCACAAAATAATCAAACCGCCGATGATTAGCGCCACCGCCACTGTTTGCGGTGAGAATAAATATTCTTTGATGACGCCATACAGCAGCAGCCCAAACACTGCGGACGGCAAAAAAGCCAGCGATAAATTCACCGCCATTTGCCGCGTCTCGGCACTGCGCCAAGCGCGCGCCCATCCCCACAAACGCCCGCGAAATTCATAACACACCGCAAAAATCGCGCCCAGTTGAATCACAATATCAAACACTTTGCCGCCGTCTCCGTCCTCGCCCAAAAGATAGCCAACGACAATTAAATGCCCGGTGCTGGAAATCGGTAAAAATTCCGTCAGCCCCTCAACCAAGCCCAAAATAATAATGTTAACCCAATGGGTAAAATCGCTCATTCAAAGTTTCGGCATCACAATGCCGGTCTGCCCCTGATATTTGCCGGTGCGGTCTTTATACGATTGTTCGCAAGGTTCGTCCGCTTGAAAAAACAAAACCTGCGCCACCCCTTCATTAGCGTATATTTTTGCCGGCAGCGGTGTGGTGTTGGAAAATTCCAACGTAACATGCCCTTCCCATTCGGGTTCCAATGGAGTCACATTGACGATAATGCCGCAGCGCGCATAGGTTGATTTACCCAAGCAAACCGTCAGCACCTCCCGCGGGATGCGAAAATATTCCAGCGTCCGCGACAGCGCAAAAGAATTGGGCGGGATAATGCACGACTCACCGACCACATCAACAAAAGATGCCGAATCGAAATTTTTAGGGTCCACCACCGTACTATTAAGATTGGTAAAAACCTTAAACTCTGGGGCGCAGCGCACATCATACCCATAACTGGAAACGCCGAATGAAATGGCTGGATGCCCGTCAACCGCGCGCGTTTGTGCGGGCGCAAAAGGCTCAATCATGCCGGCCGCCGCCATTTGCCGTATCCAGCGGTCAGATTTAATGCCCATGACTATCCCGCCTTTTGCGGCGGATATTGCTGCCGCACCTGCCATAATATATGTTCAA
>JBPCWX010000066.1:0-6380 GCA_051009095.1 Gammaproteobacteria bacterium
AAAAATTAAGTTAAAATGCGACCGCATGTTTATTCATCCTGAATTTGACCCCATTGCTTTTCGGCTATTTGGCTGGCCGGTCTATTGGTACGGCATTATGTATCTGCTGTCTTTTGGCTGGTTTTATTTTATGGGACAGCGAATGCTCAAAAGGCCGGCATTCTTTTATCTGCGCCATATCGTCATGGAAGACTTGACGGTGGCGGGCTTGTTGGGCGTGATGCTGGGCGGACGCTTGGGCTATGTGCTGTTTTATAACCCAAGTTTTTATTTTGCCAACCCCGTGCAGATTTTCCATATCTGGGATGGCGGCATGTCTTTTCATGGCGGCTTGCTGGGTGTCATTTTGGCAGTGGCGGCATATTCCTATCTCAGCGGCCGCTCCTTTTTGCGCCTGATTGATTTTGCCGCAGTGCTAACGCCTATCGGCTTGGGATTGGGGCGGCTGGGCAATTTTATCAACGGCGAACTGCCCGGGCGCATGGCTCCGGAAGGTTTGCCCTGGGCTATGGTTTTTCCGCAAGTGGATGATGCTTTGCGCCATCCGTCACCGATATATCAAGCCTTATTAGAAGGTTTGCTGCTGGCGGTGGTGATGTTGTTGCTGGCGCGCCGCCCGCGTCCGCGTGGTTTTCTCTCCGGCATATTCCTCATCTGCTATGCGCTGGTGCGGTTATTATCGGAGCAGTTTCGCGAACCCGATGCCCATATTGGCTTGTTATGGGGCAATATGTCGCTGGGGCAATGGCTGTCCATACCCATGTTTTTGGCGGGCGTTTTATTGCTCCTTTATAACCCTTTGAAGCAAATGCGGCGCAATAAAAATATCAACAAAAACGATTCTTTGCCCGCCGATACTTTGGAAGACAGACCATCTGCTGACGATTCGCAGCCACTCACTGATGAATTGCCGGAGCCAGATTCGGCGGTAATGGCGACGGTCGCTGATTCATCACCCCGCGGCAGTTGGTGGCGCAATTTATTCGCTAATAAAAATGCTGATAATGATGATTCGCCATTAACCGATGTGCCAGATAATAGGCAAACCGAAGATGATTGGGATTCTTCCGCCGATGATTTATTGGAGCCCAGCACAGTGGCGGTGGCGGCGGCAAGCCATTCATCACCATCCCGCGGCAGTTGGTGGCGCAATTTATTCGCCGACAACAGCAAAGAAGATGAAGAGGATGACGCCCGGGAAGCCCGCATCTCGCGCCGCTATAAACGGCGGATGCGAAAGAAACAACGGCGGTAATTATCCCGCCTAAAAATCTTTTGCGCGGGTAAAGATTGTGATATACTTATCCACAAATTCATGCTGAGGCATGATTTACTTTGGTCAATATAAACTTTCCGAGGGGAAAAATTATGAACAATTCTAACAAATGGAGCAGACGCGATGTTCTTCGCACTGGAGCAATCGCAACAGGGGCGGCGGCGATGCCTTCTTTTTTCGTCCGTAACGCCTGGGCTGACGGCCATTTTCGCAATTCGCCAGAAAAATCCGGCAAATTGGTTTTTGGCTTTAATGTCCCGCAAACAGGGGCATATGCCGATGAAGGTGCAGATGAATTGCGCGCCTATCAATTAGCCGTCAAACACATCAACGGCGAAGGCGATGGCGGTATGCTGAACACCATGTCCCCGCTGTCCCTTAAGGGAGACGGCGTCAACGGCATGAAAGTTCAATATGTCACTGGCGACACGCAAACCCGATCCGACCCAGCCCGTGCTTCAGCCAAGCGCATGATTGAAAAAGACGGTGTTATTATGTTTTCCGGCGGCTCTTCTTCTGGTGTTGCCATTGCCGTGCAATCGCTGGCGCAAGAAATGGGCGTCGTCTTTATGTGTGGCTTGACGCATTCCAATGATACCACCGGCAAAGACAAACGCCGTTATGGCTTCCGTCATTTCTTTAATACGCACATGTCTGGCTCCGCCTTGGGACCAGTGCTTGAGCAAATGGGCAATGACCGCCGCGCCTATCACCTGACCGCTGATTACACTTGGGGGTGGTCGCAAGAAGGCTCCATTATCGACGTTTCCGAAGCATTGGGCTGGGAAACTGTCAATGCCGTCCGCACGCCGCTGGGTGCCGGTGATTTTTCACAATACATTACACCGGTTTTGGATTCTGGCGCTGATGTGCTGGTCCTGAATCACTATGGCAGGGACATGGTCAATTCACTTACCCAAGCGGTGCAGTTTGGTTTGCGTGATAAGCAAGTCAACGGGCGCAATTTTGAAATTGTTGTGCCGCTGTATTCACGCCTGATGGCGCAAGGCGCCGGCGCCAACATTAAAGGAATTTATGGTACCACCAACTGGAATTGGTCGCTCAAAGATGAAGGTTCCGTGGCCTTTGTCAGATCCTTTGGTCAAGAATACGGCTTTCCGCCTTCTCAGGCCGCACACACCTGCTATGTGCAAGCTCTGTTGTATGCCAACGCATGCCAAACCGTCGGGTCTTTTTATCCGCCAGAAGTCATCAAGCAACTGGAAGGTTTCAATTTTGACGGCATGGGCAACGGGCCAACATTGTACCGCGCCGCTGATCACCAATGCTTCAAAGATGTGCTGCTTGTGCGCGGTAATGATAATCCCACAAGCGAATTTGATTTGCTGGAAGTAGTGGGAGTCGTCCCCCGCAAACAAGTGGAATATGACCCTTCCATTTTTGGTGGGGAACTGGGGCCCTATAAAGTCTGATTGAGCGGTACAATTTCTCACCACAGAAAGCCGTGTTATTCCATCTTTATGATTAGCACGGCTTTCGCTTATTGACCTAACTGCTTTATGGACGCTTTCCTATTACAAGCGCTTAATGGCTTAGATAAAGGCGGTGCATATGCACTTATCGCCTTGGGATTGACACTGGTTTTTGGCACGCTGGGAGTGGTCAATTTTGCCCACGGCGCGCTTTTTATGCTGGGCGCCTTTTGCGCTGTTACTTTGCAGCATCTGCTCACACTGTCGAGAAAAGTAAAAGATGAAAGCATCACTTTTTTTGATGCCTACAAGGAGCAGCCATATTTGGAAATTTGGTTTGGCGATGCTGGGACGGCCATTATTGATTATACCGTACCGCTGTCTTTGCTGTTTTCCATTCCCATCATGCTCGGCATTGGTTTGGCGATGGAACGGGGGCTGATTCAATTTTTTTATAAACGCGAGCATTCGGAGCAAATTTTAGTCACCTTTGGTCTGGCTATTGTTTTGCAGGAAATCGTCAAATCCGTTTATGGCGCCAACCCCATTCCCGTACCGTCGCCGGAGGCGGTGTCGGGCACCGCCGCCATCGGCGCATTTTTTGGCTTGAGTGATGTGATTGTATATCCATGGTGGCGGCTGATTTATTTATTCTTTTCCTTGCTGGTGATTGGCTCGGTGTTTATATTTTTGCGTTATACAACATATGGCATGGTGGTGCGCGCCGGGATGCAAGACCGCAGCACAGTGGAATTGCTAGGCATTAATGTGGAGCGTCGATTTACTGTGGTATTTGGCATTGCCGCAGTGGTGGCGGGTTTGGCGGGCGTGATGTACACGCCCATTTTACCGCCCGATTATCATATGGGGATGGATTTTTTGGTGCTGTCATTTGTGGTGGTGGTGGTTGGCGGCATGGGCTCTTTGGGCGGCGCAGTATTGGCCGGCTTTTTGTTGGGAATCTTGCAGTCTTTTGCGTCGACGAATGAAGTCAAAAGCATTTTTCCGGGCATTGACCAAATTATCATTTATTTGGTGGCAGTGATTATTTTACTGGCGCGTCCCCGTGGTCTTATGGGGCGCAAGGGAATTATGGAAGAATGATTAAGTCATCATCATTGGCGCCGGGGAATCCCAACATCACCCTGCTGTTGTTTACTGTGGCAGTTTTAACCATGCCCATTTGGTTAAAACCCATCGGTGCCGCTTATCCGGATTTACTGCAAAAATTTGCCATCTTCGGCGTGTTCGCCATTGGCTTTAATATTTTCTTTGGTCTCACCGGTTATCTATCATTTGGCCATGCCGTTTTTTTGGGCGTCGGGTCATATGCGGCGGTTTGGTCTTTCAAGTTATTAACGGTCAATGTACTGCCCGCAGTTATTTTTGGCACGCTAATGTCGGCCTTGTTTGCCTTGGCGATTGGTTTTGTTTGCTTGCGGCGCGCCGGCATTTATTTTTCCATCCTTACTTTGGCGCTGGCGCAGATGTGCTACAACTTGGCTTATTCGGTGCTCACACCGATCACCAACGGCGAAACAAGTTTGCAAATGGAATCGTCCGATCTGCGCATCATCGATAATTGGCTGTCGCCGCATATCGGTGAGGGTCTGCCGTCCACCCACTTTTTTGGCATGCAAATGACTGGCTACCCCGGCTTTTATTTTTGCGCAGCCATTCTCATTGTGGCATTTTGGTTTTCGCAGCGGATTTTTTATTCCCCCTTTGGTTTGCAATTACGAGCCATCAAATCCAACCAAACGCGAATGAATTACACCGGTTATAACACGCGTCCCTATTTGCTGTCGGCGTTTTTAATTTCGGGCATGTATGCTGGTTTGGCGGGTTCGCTCATGGCGATAGTAGACCCGCTTGCAGGTGCGGAGCGGATGCAATGGACCGCCTCCGGCGAGGTGGTGCTAATGACCATTTTGGGCGGTAGCGGCACGTTGATTGGCCCCTTGTTGGGAGTGGGCACCATTAAATATTTTGAGAATATTTTCTCATCCTATAACTATCAATTATTAGTGGATAATTTTTCCGTTATCATGCCGGAGGGCATGGCCCAGGTGGTCGCCTCTGTGGTATCGCTGTTTGTGGGAGACGGCTGGCATTTAACCTTGGGCGTTTTATTCATGCTCGTTGTCATCTTTTTACCCGGCGGCATTATGGAAGGCATTGAGCGTTTACGGCGGCGCTTTTGGGGCGGCATCGCGGCGGGCCGATGAGCATAGTTTTTAACATTCAGGGCGTCAATAAATCCTTTGGCGGTTTGCAGGCATTGTCCGACATTAACCTGCAGATAGAAGAAGGCACAACGCGGGCGATTATCGGGCCCAATGGAGCGGGTAAATCCACTTTGCTTAATGTATGTGTTGGGCGGCTGCCGCCGGACACTGGGTCTGTGGTGTTTTGCGGCAGCACCCTGACCGGTTTAAAACCTCATCAAATTAATCAATTAGGTGTGGCGCGGGTGTTTCAGACGCCAGAAATCTTCCCCGATTTATCGCTTTTGCAAAACACCGTTATCTCCGCGCTATCCAAGCGGGACGGGGCGTTTCGCTTTCATCCATTGCGCTCGATGAAAGCGGAAAATTCCATCACCGCCGAGGCAATGGAAGTGTTATCAGATTTGGATATTGCCGAGCACGCGCAAATGACCGCAGCGTCATTGTCACGGGGAGATAAGCGGCGGTTGGAGTTGGCCATGTGTTTGGTGCAAAAACCTAAATTATTGCTCTTAGACGAACCGACCGCCGGCATGTCGCGCCATGACACCAACCGCACGATTGACATTCTCAAAAAGATTAAGGCGCGCGGGATGACAAAAATTATCATTGAGCACGATATGCACGTGGTGTTTAGTTTAGCCGACCGCATATCCGTTTTGGCACAAGGCGCAATTATTGCCGACGGTTCCCCCGATGAGGTGCGCAATAACGCCAAAGTGCGCGAGGCCTATTTGGGCGGGGAGAAAGAAAAGGCATGAAAAAAATTACGGCACCGCCAACCTCACCGCGCAGTCCGATGTTTTTTTCGTGCTGGGAGATGCGCGCATATTATGGCGAAAGTTATGTGGTGCAAAATATAAGCTTTGAGATGCGGGAGGGCGAGATTATCGCTTTGCTGGGGCGCAACGGCGCCGGCAAAACTTCCACTTTGCGCACCATTGCCCGCATGTCGGCACCGACGCTTAGGCATGGCGAAATTTGGTTGGACCACCACCCTTTGCACACCATGACATCATGGCAGGCATCTCGTCTGGGGGTGGGTTTGGTGCAAGAAGAACGCCGCATTATTGCCGGTTTGACGGTGGAAGAAAATTTACAATTAGCGCAAATTGCGCCGCCGACCGGCTGGTCATTGGCGCGCATTTATGAACATTTTCCGCGCTTGGCCGAGCGGCGGCGGCAAGACGGTGTAACCATGTCAGGCGGCGAACAGCAGATGTTGGCTATTGCCCGAGCCTTGGCGCGCGATATTAAATTATTGCTGCTGGATGAGCCATATGAGGGTTTGGCGCCGGTGATTGTGCAAGAGATTGAGGGAATACTAAACAACATTAAGACAATGGGCATCACCACAATTTTGGTGGAGCAAAATGCTATTGCGGCGTTAAATTTAGCCGACCGCGCGATTATTTTAGATTCAGGTGAGATTGTTTTTCAGGG
>JBPCWX010000067.1:0-14138 GCA_051009095.1 Gammaproteobacteria bacterium
GGCGTGCGCCTTCGACCGCTCGGCCATCTCTCCGCGGGAGTTGTCTAACATTTCGTCCAACGGTTTAAGCGCATTGTACAAGACAGATGCTTTTTTTGCGCCTTTCATAAGCAATAAACGCCAAACCAGATTATGATAAAGGGGAATGAGTAGCCGTTTTATTTTGCCCCCAAGCCAACATGCGCGCGGTTGTTTGTCGGTCAAACGGGTCCAGGATAATCGCCTCATTTGGCCATCGCCGCAACCATGTCATTTGCCGCTTGGCGAGTTGGCAAGTCGCAAAATATGCCTGTTGCCGCATGTCCGCCGCATTAATTTCCCCGCGCAAAAACGCCGCGGCCTGCCGATAGCCGGCCAAACGCAATGGCGTCGCCGCGGGCGGCAAATGCCAACGGTTAATAATTTGCCGTGTTTCTTCCACTAAGCCAGCGGCAAACATGTTGTCTAAGCGCCGCCCGATTGCCTGACGCAGCATCATGCGTTCAGATGGCAGCAGCAAGACAAAATGTAAATTTGGCAATAATGGCCGTTTTTGTCCCGCTAACCATGCCGATAAAGGTTTGCCAGTCGCCGTCAAAATTTCCCAAGCCCGCCCAAGCCGCTGCGTGTCGGTGGGCGATAGTTTCGCCGCTGTTGCCGCATCGACCGCCGCTAATTTTTGATGCATTGCCGCCGCGCCGTGCTTCTTCATTTGTTCGCGCACTTGCTGCCGCACCGCTGCTGACGGCGTCGGCATCTCGTGTAATCCCTGCGATAATGCCTGATAGTACATCATCGTCCCGCCCGCTAAGATCGGCCGCCGTCCGCGTGATTGAATGTCTTGCACGGCGGCGGCCACCAGTTGACAAAACCGCCCCACATTAAAATCTTCATTGGGTGCGCACACATCAATCAGATGGTGCCGTATGCGCGCTTGCATGGCGGAGTCTGGTTTGGCGGTGCCAATGTCCATGCCGCAATATACGGCGCCGGAGTCGATGCTGATGATTTCGCCGCTAAACGCTTCTGCTAAGCGCAGCGCAAAATTGCTTTTGCCGCAGGCAGTGGGACCCGCCAATGCCAAAAATATATCGGCAAATGGTGATGCGGCAGCGGGGCTATTTTGTGTATTCCTCAATGCGCTGACGCAGCGCCGCATGAACGCGCTTGAAAAGACCGCCGGGTTTGCCGCCGCCGATCATGACGCCGCCCAAGACCACCACCGGCAGCATTTCGCGGGTGGACGAGGTGAGCCAAATTTCATCCGCCGCCATTAACTCGGCACGGGTGATGTCGCGTGATAAAATTTCAACGCCCAAATCGTTTGCGGTCTCTAACATGACTTCGCCGGTGATGCCGGGCAAAATGCGATAGTCATTAAGGGGGGTGATGATTTTGTTGTCGACGATAATCTGGACGTTGCTGGATGAGGCCTCGGTGAGTGTTCCCTGGCGGATAAAAATAGTTTCCTCATGGTTGTTGCTCACCGCTTCTTCGGCGGCCAACACTGCGCCCAATAATGATATGGATTTAATATCGCCGCGCAGCCAGCGGTAATCATCCGACAAACGGCAGGATACGCCGTTGCAGATTTTTTCCGCCGCTATCGGTTTGCGGGGCATCACCATCATAAAAACAGTGGGAGCAACCGGCGGCTGCGGAAAAGCATGACGTCGTGTGTTTTCCGCGCCACGGGTGATTTGAATATAAATGACGGCATCGCTCAGCTTCGTCTCCTGCAACAATTTATGCACCGCTTCCGCCAAGTTATCAAGGGCGGTGCTGATGCGTATTTCCGACAGGCTTCGGGCCAAGCGCCGCAGATGGCGGTCCCAGCAAAATAAATGCCCAGCATATACCGGCACCACTTCATACACCCCGTCGCCAAACAAAAAGCCCCGGTCCAAAACAGATATGCGGGCGCTGGCTAAGGGGCAAATTTCACCATTCAGATAACAAATTGGCATCATGATTGTCCCCCTTAAACTGTTGTTTGGCAAGGTCCCACCAGCGCTTAAAAAATCCCGCTTGCGGCACGTCGTCAATGGCTTCCACAGGCACCACGCGCATCACTTCGCCGCCGACAATAATTTCTATCTCACCAACTTTGTCGCCTTTGGCCACCGGGGCAATGAGCGGTATGGGGCGAAAGATGGCTTCCACTTTTTTGCCGCGTTCCACCGTGAGCAGGGCATCGGCGGCCGGGCGCGCCGGCACTTCGGTCACGGCGCCCTGCTGCACCGGGAGGCGGCGGACTTTATCGGCATTGAACGGGCGCGCCAAGGTGAAATGATTAAAACCAAATGACAGCAGTTTGGCGCTGGCACGCACGCGCGCCTGAGGGGACGGCGTTTTCATGACAACGGCAATAAACCGCCGTCCATCACGCTGGGCCGAGGCCGCCAAACAATAGCCGGCTTCTTCGGTGTAGCCGGTTTTGACGCCGTCCGCACCGGTGTAAGTAAACAGCAAGCGGTTGCGATTGTTTTGGGTGATGTTGTTATAAGTGAAATCTTTTTCGGCATACAAGGCATAGTATTGTGGAAATTCACGAATCGTTTGCCAGATGAGCAGCGCCGTGTCGCGGGCGGTGGACAGATGATCGGGGGCGGGCAAGCCGGTGGAATTGGCAAAATGTGAATGAGTCATGCCGACGTCTTTGGCGAGTATATTCAGCCACTGAGCAAAGGCCGCTTCATCACCGCTGATGGCTTCGGCCAAGGCAATGGAGGCATCGTTGCCCGACTGGACAATGACGCCGCGCAAGAGGTCGGCGATGCTGACGCTGGTGTTGACTTCCAAAAAGGTTTTGGAGCCGATGACATTTTGCGCCCAAGCCTGAGGCGACACAATGACTTGCTGATCCCAGTTAATACGCTTCTCTTTAATGGATTTGAAAGCGGCGTAGGCCGTCATAATTTTGGTCAAAGAAGCGGGCGGCAGCGGCAGGTCGGGGTTTTTTTCCGCCAGAATGGCGCCCGTGTCGGCGTCCATCAGGATATACGATTCGGATTCAATATCAGGAGTCGGCGGTGCGGTGACGGCAGTTGCCGTCAGACACAGCGATAATAAGAGGCTTAGGAGTCGATGAGCCATTCGTGTGAGATGGTGGCAGTTTTGTTGAGCATCGCCAAGGCGGAACAATATTTCTCGGCGCTGAGCTGGACGGCGCGGGCGACCGCAGCTGGGCGTAAATTTTTGCCGCTGAGTAAAAAGCGCAAATGGATGCGGGTAAACACCGCTGGAATTTTGTCGGCACGGTCGGCGGCGACGTGTAAATTGAGCGAGGCCGGGGTTTGCCGCGACTTTTGCAAAATGTGGATAACATCAAAAGCGCTGCAGGCGGCGGTGGCG
Source organism: Gammaproteobacteria bacterium (assembly GCA_051009095.1). Classification (GTDB taxonomy): domain Bacteria; phylum Pseudomonadota; class Gammaproteobacteria; order Tethybacterales; family Persebacteraceae; genus Doriopsillibacter. The sequence goes on from JBPCWX010000067.1 coordinate 3,334, forward strand.
GCGAGCAGTCCTTCCATGGGACGGGGACCCAGGTTTTTACCGCCGTGTTCGGCGGGGCCGTCAAAAATAATCTGATGACCGCCCGTGTCGGTGGTCTCAAAAGCCACGTCTTGCAGCCATCGTAAAGATATTTTCATGGATTCGGCGGCACGTAGCCAGAGGCAATTTCGGCGCCGTCGCCAAAAAAATGCCGCTCAGTTTGCTCTATTAAATATTGACGAGCACGGCGATCGGCCATATTGAGACGATATTCATTGACCAGCATTTTTTGGTGTTCCAGCCAAGCCTGCCATGCTTCCGCCGACACTTGGGCGAAAATGCGCTGACCCAATTCGCCGGGATAGGGCGGTGTCGACAAGCCCTCCGCTTCCTTTTGGAGTTTGATGCAATAGATTATTCTACTCATTGGCGGGTCGCTTTTTTGGGGATGGTAAGCATAATGCGAATTTTACTTGACACTACGCCAAAATGGTCATTTTTTGCGTCGGTTAAATCCGAAAATTTATGGGGGCGAAATTTTCCGATGATAAAAATGCCCTCCGCCGCACCACAAAATTGGGCGAGATAATTCTCAGCACATCATATTTTTTCTGTTAAAATGCTTATTTTTTAACCTAATTTTTACAGGGGCAAAGATGAACAACTATCTTTTTACTTCCGAATCCGTTTCTGCGGGACATCCCGACAAGATATGCGACCAAATATCGGACGCTTTGGTGGACGCCGTTTTGGGTGCTGATAAAGGCGGCTTATTTTATGCCCGCGCCGCTTTTGAAACGATGATTAAGGGCGAATTGAATGATGACCGTAGCATTAAATTGCAATCCGTTATTTTGGCGGGCGAAAGACGGGTGGTGGATGGTGCCAATATTGATGCCGAAAAAATTGCCCGCGACGTCGTTAACAAAGTGGGCTATGATAATCCGGCCTTTGGTTTTGACGGCAATACTTGCGAGGTGATTGATTATTTGGGGCGGCAGTCGGGTGATATTGCCAAAGGCGTGGATAAGGAAATCGGCGCCGGCGACCAAGGGCTGATGTTTGGCTATGCCTGCAATGAGACAGATTCACATATGCCTCTGCCTATTCATTTGGCGCATCAATTAATTCGTCGCCATGATGAATTACGCCGTAGCGGGAATTTTCCGTGGCTTATGCCGGACGCCAAATCGCAAGTGTCGGTGCGCTATAAAAATGGCCAACCGGTGGGCGTGGAGACGGTGGTTTTTTCCACCCAGCACAGCGCAGACATAACGCTGGAAGAAGTGCGCGCACAAGTTGCCCAAGAAATTATTGCGCCGATTATTGACGGCGAAACAAAAAATCATATCAACCCGGCGGGCGAGTTTGTTATCGGTGGCCCGGCGGCTGACTGCGGACTCACCGGACGCAAAATTATTGTAGACACATATGGCGGTGCCGCCCCGCATGGCGGGGGCGCCTTTTCGGGCAAAGACCCCACCAAAGTGGACCGCTCTGCGGCATATGCCTTGCGGCATATCGCCAAAAATATTGTCGCCGCCGGGGTGGCGGAAAAATGCCTCATTCAAGCCGCATATGCTATCGGCGAACCGCAGCCGGTGAGTATCATGGTCGACACCAAAGGCACCGGTGATGATGCAAAACTGTCCGCTTTTGTGCAGCAGGAGATTGACTTGACACCCAAAGGAATTATTACGCGTCTGAATTTGTGGCGTCCCATTTATTCTGTTTCCGCGGCATATGGCCATTTTGGACGCACCGCAGAAAATGGTTTTTTTCCGTGGGAGGCGTTGGATCTGGTGGATACTATTAGGAATAAATTTGCCTAATCATCGCACGCGTTTGTGGGGGCGGATAGTTTTTATCGGGCAGATAAATTTGGTGCGTTTGACAAGGCGGGGTAAAATTCCATCATGATTCGCATTATCTCCATTTTATTGCTGTGCTTCATTGTCGTCAATTTATTTATTGGCTTATTTCATATGTTGCGCGATCGCAGTTCAAGCACCAAAACAGTGCGCGCGCTGACTTTTCGCGTAGGCTTATCGGTGGCGCTGTTTATTTTTATCCTATTGTCATCGCAACTGGGGTGGTTTCCCGAATGACCTACCGTCTAAACGCCAAACCGGTGGCGTCATTGCCGCCGTCCGTGCCGCCGGCCAAGGAATTGCGTGGCCGTTATATCTCACTGACGCCGCTGGCGACGGAGTGCAAGGTGTTATTTGAGCGGTTATTTGCGGTGTCACATGGCGATGCTGTCCGCGAGGCGGTGTGGGATTTTTTGCCATATGGACCTTTTGCCGATGCTGAAGAGATGCGGCATTGTTATGCCGAGATGGCGGGCGCTGGCGACCCGCAATTTTATGCGGTGACACATGCGGACGGTGCGGCGGGGGTGGTCAGTTATTTGCGCATGTCGCCGCTGTCGCACAGCATAGAAATCGGTCATATCTGGCATGCTGCCGACCGACAGCGCGGGCGGGCGAATACCGAGGCGGCATTTTTGCTCATCGGCAATGCTTTTGCTTTGGGCTATCGCCGTTTGGAATGGAAATGCAATGCGCTTAATATGCGTTCGCGGCGTGCGGCTTTGCGCTTAGGGCTGGCATTTGAGGGGGTTTTTCGTCAATGCACGGTGGCGAAAGGCAAAAACCGTGATACTGCGTGGTTTGCGCTGGTGGATGGCGACTGGCCGGCGGCACAGGCGAATTTTGAGAAATGGCTGACGGCGCCGCTGGGTGATTATTCACTGACAAGTCATAATCTGCCGCTGGTGGAATGGTCTTTATCGGCGCATGATTTTTGGGCGGCGGAAGAATAGCCTACCATAAATGGCAGATTGCATTATCAGGATTTGGTCATATGAATGAATTGAATGTAAAACCGCGCATTATTTTTTGCAGAGACAATCTGGAGATACTGCGCGGGATCAATGACAAGTGCATAGATTTAATCTATCTTGACCCTCCATTTAACAAAAAGAAAGTCTTTTCCGCCCCGCTCGGCAGCAGCGCCGAGGGCGCGGAGTTTAGCGATATATTCCGCGAAGAAGACATAAAGGATGAGTGGGTTAAGAGTATTGAATTTGAAAATCCCGCCCTGCATTCTTATCTGATGGGAGTTAAAACATTTAGCAATATCTATAACTATTGCTATCTTGTTTATATGGCGGTACGGTTATTGGAGTGTCATCGGATACTCAGGGATACGGGCAGCATCTATCTGCACTGCGACCCGACCATGAGTCACTACTTGAAAATTGTCATGGACTGCATATTTAGCGAAAATAATTTCCGCAACGAGATTATTTGGTGCTATACGGGGCCGTCCAGTTCCAAGCGATGGTTTCCGCGCAAACACGATGTTATATTTTGGTTTAGCGCCGGCAACGCCTGGACTTTTCATGAAGATAAGATGCGTATTCCATATGTCAAGTTGGATACAGGACGAACGTCGGGAATATTTAAAAAAGCGGCAACTCTGGATTCTCGTGGAAAAGTGCCCGAAGATTGGTGGTCTCATTTTTCGCCCGTGGGTCGTTTGCAAAGCGAGCGGACGGGTTATCCGACACAAAAACCGCTTGCTCTGCTGGAGCGCATCATCAGCGCCTCGAGCAACAAAGGCGACGTGGTCTTGGACCCGTTTTGCGGTTGCGCCACCACTTGCGTTGCCGCGGAGCGGCTGGATAGGCAGTGGATAGGGGTGGACGTTTCCATTAAGGCATTTGAAATCGTAAAAAAACGGTTGGGCAAAGAAGTGCCGCCAAATTTATTTAGAGGTGAGCCGGTGTGCACCACGGTTCCCCCGGTGCTTGGCGAAAGCCAGCACAAGAAAAAAGGTAGCGTTTATGTCATCAGCAACAGCGCGTGGAAGGGTAAATACAAAGTCGGCATCAGCAAAAATGTCGCGGCAAGATTGATGAGTTATCAAACATCCGATCCGCATCGGGGGTATAAACTGGAACACTCAATCGACACGCCGTATTATGCGGAGATAGAAAAGCACATCCACGAAGTTTTTGATAATGAGAATGAATGGGTGTCTGCTAAATTGAAAGACCTCAAACGCGCCATGGAAAAATGGCAGCCAGATGAAGATTAACCGCGGGAAATTGCATTAACAGGATTTGGTCATATGAATGAATTGAATGTAAAACCGCGCATTATTTTTTGCAGAGACAATCTGGAGATAATGCAGGGGATAAATGACAAGTGCATAGATTTAATCTATCTTGACCCGCCATTTAACAAAAAGAAAGTCTTTTCCGCCCCGCTCGGCAGTAGCGCCGAGGGCGCGGAGTTTAGCGATATATTCCGCGAAGAAGACATCAAAGACAAATGGGTTAAGAGCATTGAATTTGAAAATCCCGCACTGCACTCTTATCTCATGGGGGTTAAAACATTTAGCAATATCTATAATTATTGCTATCTGGTTTATATGGCCATCAGGTTGATAGAGTGTCAGAGGATACTCAAGGACACTGGCAGCATATACACGCATTGCGACCCGACCATGAGTCACTACTTGAAGATTGTCATGGATTGCATATTTGATGAAAACAATTTTCGCAATGAGATTGTGTGGCGCATTGGCTGGGTCAGTGGCTTCAAAACCCAAAAAAGAGGGTGGATTAGAAACCATGATGTTATTTTGTATTATGTCGCAACCCCGCTTGCCGCAAAAAAATTTAACAAAGAATATTTACCCTATTCCCCCGATTATTTTCGGCGTGACGGCAAAAAGCCAACAGGCAAAGGCATTCCACTGGAGGATACGTGGAATTGTTCCAACGGCGACCGGCTGGATTCATTGATGATTAAAAGTTTTTCCCCTAAAACCGGATACCCCACGGAAAAACCGATTGCACTGTTGGAGCGCATCATCAAAGCGTCCAGCAACAAAGGCGACGTGGTATTGGACCCGTTTTGCGGTTGCGCCACCACTTGCATTGCCGCTGAACGATTGGACCGCAAATGGATCGGCATCGACGTTTCCGTCAAAGCGTTTGAGTTGGTGAAGAAACGGCTGCAAGAAGAAGTGTCGCCGGATTTATATCGGGGTGAGCCTGCTTACAGCACCACCCCGCCGCTGCTTGGCGAAAGCCAGCACAAGAAAAAAGGCAGTGTTTATGTCATCAGCAACAGCGCGTGGGAGGGCAAATACAAAGTCGGCATCAGCAAAAATGTCGCGGCAAGATTGATGAGTTATCAAACATCCGACCCGCATCGGGGGTATAAACTGGAATACTCAATCGACACGCCGTATTATGCGGAGATAGAAAAGCACATCCACGAAGTTTTTGATAATGAGAATGAATGGGTGTCGGCTAAATTGAAAGACCTCAAACGCGCCATGGAAAAATGGCAGCCAGATGAAGATTAACCATGGGAAAAATGACATGGTGTGGGGTCACCATGGGGGTCCAAAAGCCTCCCCCCTATCTACCAAATTTATCCGTCAAGCGTGATAAAGACTGCGCCCCGTTGTCGGTTACCAGCAAGGTTTCACCGGTGGTCATGGCGACGCCCGCATCGCTGTCCATCAAAATGATGTGTAAGAAAAAAACCATGTTGGGGCGTGCCTCAATAGGATTGCCGCGATAAAACATCGGCCAATCCATCCAATTCGGCGCAAACGCGGCACCCATGGAATAACCCGTGGCGTTCAGGCGATGCTGCCGCATGCCGCTGGTGTCTGCAACCTCGGCATATCCCTCAAACACCCGCCCAATGGGCTCGCCCGGGCGCAAAGCCTCCATAGCCCGCAACCGCGCCTCGGCGCATACCGCTCGCATCTCCAAATGACGCGGTGACGGTGTGCCAAGCAGCAAAGTCCGCATGAGTGCGGCGTGATAATGACGATAAACGCCCGCAAATTCCAAGGTTAATTGATCATGGGGCGATAAGTGCCGCCGCCCCGAAAATGAGCGACACAATAAGGCGCGCTCGCCTGAGCCAATGATAAATTCATTACCCGAATAATCGCCGCCACCCCGAAAAATAGTCCCCTGCATCGCCGCCAAAATATCGCCTTCAAATGCGCCGGGGACTGCCAAATCCGCCGCCGCTTCCAGCGCATCATCAGCCAATTCCGCCGCTCGGCGAATATAGCCCAGCTCCGCGGCGCTTTTGACCGCCCGCAGCTCGCTCACCAAAAGTGAGGCATCTTGTAGGGCGACGTCCGCAAAAGCCGCCGACACCTGTTGACCATTCGCCGCCGTTAGCCCGTAAGCGTCCCATTCCACCCCCAGCCGGCGCGCCCCGCCTTGTGCCGCCACCATCTCCCGCAACATTGTCGCCGGCGACGTGGTGGGTGAGTCTTCCCAGATCTGAATGTCGGTTATCAGTGAGGTTAATTGCGCCTGTCGTAAATCGGGTGAGCGTGTTAGCAGCGTCATTTTGCCGTCTCCGCGCAAATATAAACACTGAAAGAAAACATAGCCAAAGGTGTCGTAGCCGCTAAGGTAATACATGCTCTCTTGGCGAAAAATCAGCAGCCCGTCCAAATGACGCTCCGCCATTGCCGCTAAAACGCTGGTGCGGCGGGCGGCAAATTCTTCCCGCGAAAAATGCAGCTGCGGTGTGGCCATATTACGCCGATTTATCGCCGCCCGCCGACTCCGCCGTGCCGATTACTTCCACTTGTTTCATCGGCGGTGAAGGAACGGAAGTCGGCGAGATTGGCGCCTCAGAAGCGGCCAATTCTTTTTTTGCCATGATCATTTTGGTGGGCGGCGCCGCCGCCGCCGCCGTCTCAATCATCTGCAACGGTTTACCGTCCGTCAGCGGCGGCCACGGCGGCGGGCTTGTCTTCGCCTTTGGCGATTTTTCCAAGGGGGACGATCCCGCCGCCGCCGAGGTCAATAAATTATGGTCGGCTTTTGGCTTAGCACCACCACCAGCGGCGGTGTCTGTGTTGTCATTCATCTCTGGCTCAAACCATGTCGTTTCCGCCGCCTTGGGGGTGGGCGAATCCGTCTTGGTGATCGGTGGCGCACTTTCTTGGTGCGAGTTTGCCACAGTGCTGGGGGTGCGGGAAATATCATTGCCGCCGTGCGGTGTAATATTGTCCTGTCCGCCCACCTTTTGTTCTGTGCTTTTTATTGCCGCCGTTTTGGGTGGCTCATCCGCTTTGACGGCGGGAGCAGGCGCGATATTGCTGTTATCCGCGGCGGGCTGCTGGGGTGATGGTTGGGTATTGTCGGCGGTATTCTTGCGCCGCCCAGCGTGCCGCCGCCGCTTGGAAGGCTGACCATTTGCCCCCGCTTCGCGGGCTTGGGGTGCCGCCTCGGCATATGGGCGTGACTTACGCTCCGGCAAAGCTTTACGCCGTCTTTTACCATTACCTGAACCGTTACCTGAGCGCAGACCGCTGGCATGGCTTTCCTTGGCGTGTTGTTTTTGGCTTGGCGGGGGTTTGCCACTACTGCTAAACAGACTGCGGATCATGAGACCGCCGACCACCATGCCGATAATTTTTGCCGCCCAGCCGGGTTGGTCATTTTGCGGGGCGCGTTTTTCTGGCATTACCGTTTTGATAAGAGGCTTTTGGGGGGGGCGCTGCCGTTCCTGCAATCGCATCCTTTCGCTTGTGGCAGATGCGTCATCCTCATGAGTTTGCTTATGCGCCTCGGTTATTTTGCCATCGCCAAAATTGCGAATGCTGAAATCGGGCGGGTGCATGTTCTTCATCGGCACAATAACAATCTCACAATTACTGGTGTCTTCGATGCGGTGCAATTCCGCCCGCTTTTCGTTGAGCAGATAAAATGCCGTTTCGGCCGGGGCGCGCACCAGCAGAGACCCCGAAGAACGCTGGGCGACTTCTTGCAGACGCCGCAAAAGGCGAAGTGAAAAAGACTCCACTTTCCATTGCCGCCCGGTGCCGGCGCAAGTTGGACAAAGCAGCGTTTGCGTCGCCTCCACCGACCGCGACAGCCGCTGGCGTGAGATTTCCATCATGCAAAAACGCGACAGCGGCGACCATTGCACCCGCGCCCGATCCTGCTGCAAAAGCGCGCTAAACGTGTGGCTGAGTTTGGCGCAGTTTTTTTCGTCCACCATGTCAATAAAATCAACCACAATGAGTCCCGCCAGATCGCGCAACCGCAGATGGCGGGCGATAACGTCCGCCGCTTCCAAGTTTGTTTGCAGGGCGGTTTGTTCGATGTTGCCGTTGGCGCCGCGGATTTGCGCTGAGTTAACATCAATGGCGACCAAAGCCTCGGTGCTGTCAAAAACCAAAACCGCTCCCGACCGCGTCTTCACTTTGCGCTCATAAACCTCGTCAATCTGCGCTTCCACGTCGGCGGGCACCAGCGGTTCTTCGCCGCCGTGATATTGCACCTTGTCCGCGCCGTTGGCCACGAGCAGAGATAAAAAACCTTTTAGTTCGTTGCAGTCCTCAAGATTATCGCAATAAATTTCATCCGTTTCCGGCTTGAAATAATCGCGCACCGCCCGCAGCAAAAAATTGTTTTCGCGATAAATGAGAATGGGTCCTTTGTGTTCCGTCGCCACGGTGGTGATGGCGTCCCATAATTTGAGCAGATAGGATTCCAAATCCCAGCGCAATTCTTCAACCGAGCGGTCTTGTCCGGCGCTGCGCAAGATGGCGCCCATGCCGTCCGGCAGCGCCAGCGCTTTGAGCGCCATGGCGTTTTGATGGCGGCTTTTGCCGTCAATGTTTTTGGACATGAGGGCGCGCGATGGCTGATTGGGACGCAGCACCAGATAGCTTCCCGCCAGCGTGATAAACGTCGTCAATCCCGCGCCTTTGCCGCCCACATGATCTTTTTTGATCTGCACCAAGATGCTGTCGCCTTCGGCAAGCTTGCCGTCTTCGCCGCTGGCGCCGGGGAGATTGGGGGTGATATATTTGACCGGTAAAAAACCGTCTTTATCTTCGCCGTAGTTAACAAAAACGGCGTCCAAACTTTCTTCCACTCGCGTGACGACGCCTTTGTAGATGTCCCCTTTTTTGTTTTCGCTGCCGACTGTGTTTTGCTCAAATCCGACTAATTGGCCGTCTTCGGCAACGATGATGCGGCTTTCTTCCGCTTGACGTGAGTTGATGTATATTCTTTTCATGGAAAAATGGCTTTCTTGCTAAAAGCGCGACTCCGCGGGCTTTCGCCGCTGGCGAAAGGTATAAAAAAATGCAAAACAGCAATGTGGTTAATAATTGGTCGTCCATTTTTTTGCTTATCCGTGAAAGCACGGCTTTTGGCATAATTCTCGCTGGTTAACAGAAGCGGTCAGCGAATAAAACCGCGTGACTGCGACAAATGCAGTCGACAGGCATATGGCTTGGGTGGATGATTTCACACCGTTGGCATTTTCCTGCATATATCCGCATTATAAGATAAAATTCTTTTTTAATGCAACTAATGCAACAAAATAACACTCATTTTCCCGCTGCGGCAAAAATTGTCAGCGGCGACCATGACGGACAGCGGCTCGACAATTATCTGGCGCGGGAGATGCGCGGGGCGCCGCGGCGGTTGATCTATCGCCTCATCCGCAGCGGACAAGTGCGCGTTAACAGCCGCCGCGTCAAGCCGTTGTCGCGCTTGCGCTGCGGCGATGTTTTGCGGGTGCCCGATAATATCTCACTCAAGCCGCCGCCGACCGCCGCAACACCGCTGGACTTGCCCATTTTGCATGAAGATGCGGCTTTGCTGGCGGTCAATAAACCGTCGGGGTTGGCGGCACACGGCGGCAGCGGAATATCGCATGGGGTGATTGAACGCTTGCGGGCGGCGCGCGGTGATGGTTTTTTGGAGCTGGTGCACCGCTTGGACAAGGGAACGTCGGGGGTGTTACTGTTGGCAAAAAAATCCTCCGCCTTGCGCGCGATACATGCCGCTTGGCGACAGCGCGATATTAAAAAGCACTATCGCGCCTTGGTTTTTGGTGAGTGGCGTCAAGAATTATCGGTGATGACAATGCCCATTAAGCGTGTGGTCGGCGCGCTCGGCAGCCGCATCGCCAGCGATGGTCAGCCGGCGCTCACGCGCACCCGTTTGCTGCGGCAATGGCGCGGTGCGGCATTATTGGCTGCCGATATTGGCACCGGCCGCACCCATCAATTACGGGTGCATTTGTCCGCGGTTGCCCTGCCGATTGTGGGCGATGACAGATATGGTGATTTTGCCGCTAACCGCACCTTGGCGGCGGAGCGGTTGTTTTTACATGCGGAGGAATTGTCTTTTATTCATCCGCAAAGTGGCGCGCCGTTGTCCATTCACGCGCCACTGCCGCCCGATTTTGCGGCAATGACGCGCCGCTTGGCAAAATGGACACCGCCCAGCGCGCACTCATAGTTAGATAGCCTCAGCGATAATAGCGGGGGTATAATTCGCACTATGCTTACGTTGGCTGTCTCTCGCGGGCGCATTTGGCAGGAAACTTTGCCTTTGCTGCGGGCAATGGGTTTTGCGCCGGATGAAGACGCGATGCGCTCGCGTCAATTAATTATTCCGACTGCTGCTGCTGCGGTGCGGCTGGTGCAGGTGCGCGCGCAAGATGCGCCGGTGTTTGTGGCACAAGGGGCGGCGCAAGCGGGCATCGCCGGGCGTGATGTGCTGGCGGAGCGGCGCATGGGTGAGATTATCTGCCCACTGGACTTGCGCGTGGGCAGATGTCGGATGTCGGTTGCCGCGCCTCCTGATTTTGATGCTGCCGCACCCGATCGGCAAAATCGTCCGCTGGCGGTGGCGACCAAATATCCGAATTTAACCCGCGCGCATTTTGCCGCCGCCGGCACTCAGGTCAATATCATTAAACTGCACGGCGCCATGGAATTGGCGCCACTGGTTGGGC
>JBPCWX010000068.1:0-7609 GCA_051009095.1 Gammaproteobacteria bacterium
GCTCATGCCCGCCCGCTCAAAACTGGTGGTGAGCAGCTTCATATTAATTTTGTTCTTGCCCCCGACATTTATACCGCGCAGGAGCGCAACATATACCATTGGGCTCACCTCCATCATCCTCGTCTGCCAATCACAACAGTTTAATGGGCGTATTCTTCATAACTCGCTGTTTTCACCATGGACCAGTATCTGCTTCCACATGGCGACTTCGTCCACTATCAGCCATTCGGCGGTAATCCGTCCCTTGCCCATGCGCGCCTGCGAAATTGCCATAAGGTGCAGCGGCGCGCCCTGACTGGGCGCACTAAACGCACCCACGCCGCTATGTTTGCCGCTAACCGACCAGCGCAGCGCCACCGTTTTACCATTGTCGTTTTCCGTAGCGGTTAGATCATGTGCGGTGAATTGCAGGTCGCGAAACGCCGCCAAATAACTCAGATGAAATTTATCGATGTCTCTGTGTCCGGCATATGACACGCCATTCGCACCATACAGAGTCGCCGCTCCGTGATACCGCCGACCAATCACCGACAAATCGGCATTCCGCCACATCTCTTGATACAGCGACAAATACGCCTGCGCGTCTTCGTCTGTTGACATCGGCAGCGCATATGCAGACGGCACATCCATTGACGGCATAAAAAACCCCTTTTGTCCCGCACTAATCTGTTGTTTGGCCAACTGACACGGGGTCATGCCGAGCCCTTGCGCAATCGCTCCTTGGTCACGCACCAGCCATTCTTCACACACTTGATTATTTTTTACCCAGCAGTCGGCAATCACGCGGTATTGCAGCCGCCGCCCCGTTGCCGCCCCATATGCGCCGTTGCCGCTGTGCGTAGCGGTGGAAAGAATGCGATGCGAAGAAAGATAACCCTCGCGGTCATTCCCTTTCCAAATGACATCTTCGCCGAGCAATCGGCGATCGGGAAATTCCGCCAGCGTCGCAAGGGTCGCGCGCACCACATCTTCACTGCCGATAACCAACCCGCCCGTAGAACGCACCGGACATTGCTCATGGTAATAGCGGCGGATGGTGCCGACTTGCCGACTCTCCCATATCCGCTCAGTAATGCAATATATATAATGCGGCAAATCCTTAAATTCAGCGTCAAATCCTGGCATGGCTTTTCTCTGTTTTTTTAGTGAATATCGCGCACGCGCCTAAGCGCATCCGCCAATTTTTCTAATGAGAAATCGTCTTCTTGCGCGGCGGTTAAAATCTCACTCTCGCGGCGGGTAATGGTTGCCAATGCAGTCGGCAGCTGCGCCAGTTCATCATCAGGAATTACCACGGCACCGTGTCGGTCGGCATGAATTATATTGCCGGGGGCGACCGTCATGCCAAGAATGTTCACGGTAATATCCATTTGTTCAATATCCACAAAAGCATGGCTGGGAGTCACCGCCGCCGCCAAGATCGGCAACCGTTTATCCAGCATATCCAAGTCGCGCACGGCACCGTTGGTAATCACCCCCACCACACCCAGTGCGGCATGCACGGTGGAATGCACCTCGCCCCAAAAAGCGCCGAGGCCGGGAGGATTATCCAAATCTTCAATCACCACCACCCTGCCCGGTTGACCGGCATAGCGGTAATACTCCATCCGCCGCGCCGGTGTGGTGCCGGCCCCGGGACGGCGAATGGAACGCAGCGTGGCGGTTTTTGCGCGGCCGATAAACGCCGGCAATTCCGCCAGCGCCGGGATCATCGTCTGCCGTGTAAAACCGCTGTCGCGGCGGCTGCCGCTGACTATCTCCAACGCATTACAAATGGTCGGAGTGTCATATTGTCGCAACTGCTCAAACAGTTGTTGCTCATTGGTCGGCATTTCGTTGTTGACGCTTTATGTCAGACTGCACCAAGCGCAGCAGCAGAGGCAAAATAATGAGCCGCATCTAAGACCTGGCCATTCGCCGCCATTTGCTGCAATGCCGCTTTATCCCACTGCGGCAGCAGGCGTTCATCACCGCCGTTGATCAGCAATAACAGCGCCTCTGCCGGCCCATCATTGCTCAAGCCACGCCATGTTTGCGGCGGCACCGAATAGATAGAATGCGGCGCCAGCGGCACGCGAACCTCCTGCGATGCTTCATTAAGACGCACCTGTGGCGCGCCCGCAAACACCATCACCACCTGCCGTTTATCCGTTGTCCACACACCGGTCGCTTCACCAGCGGGCAATTTGAGCCACTCCAAACTAAATCCATGCGGATGCGCCACTGGCGGATAGTGATGTCGGGCGGCAGTCATACCATAGCCTAACACCGGCGCCAGCGCACCACCACCCGCCAACGCATCACTGCGCCACTGCAGATTATCCCAGCGCACAATATAATGCTCCATCTGGGCGGGGGTGAATATGGGCAATTTTTCCATTTCAGATGCCGCCATCGGTTGTATATATGATTCTCCCGCCGGTAATGTATCACCTGCTTGTTCATCAATGACCCGCTGTTTGGCAGATAAACGCAGACCCACCTGCTCGGCATCGGCAAGCACTTGCGGATTCCAAATGATGCCGCCAGTGTCATCACCGCCTAACACAGCAAACAAAAACGCATCATCGCCGCCGCGACTAATAAAACCGCGAAAAATCCACGTCGGAATAGTAAACACATCATATGCTCCGATTGGTGCCTGCTCCTCGCCGCGATTTCCCCATAAAAAATCCCATTTACCCGCCGCGCAAATAAACACCTCAGCAGTAAAATGCAGATGCAGATTATTCACCCGCCCAGTCGGCAGGGTTACCCCGCCAACATTAAAGCCGTGCGCCTCACGCAGATTAACCATCTGCTTATCGCTTTGGCTAACACCAGGGCCAATAAATGAATAATTGAGTTTGCCTTCCGAGTTGGGATTGCGCCGATCAATAAACGCTTCAGCACACGGGGCAAAATCTCCCGCCGCAATGTGGCGCGCCATAGCGGTGGTTTGGTCAATAACAAGCGGCGTATTCATGGTTTTTTGATTATAAATCATTTTTATTGTTTGCCATCAAAAACTCATCCAGCGCCGCAGTCACCGCCGGAGCATTTTCCAACTGGAAATATCATGCCGATTGAGAAGTATGTGGCAGCGCCTGATAGCGTATAAATACTTATTTTTATGCTAATATCAGAGTTATCTAGCGCTGTCCAAACTATGCAATATTCATCGCCGGTTAATGCCAGCCGGGGACGCCGGACATGTCCGGCAAATCGTGGGCAATTCCTTTGTGGCAATCTATGCAGGTGAGTCCCTGAGAGGCGAGTCCTTTTTGGTGAAATTCGGCGGCGCGCGGCGATTGTGCGGAAAAATCCATGGATTCAAACCGGTGGCAGTTGCGGCATTCCAAAGAATCGTTTTCTTTTAACCGCGCCCATTCGCGCTCCGCCATCGCGCGGCGGTGCGCCTGAAATTTTTCGCGCGTGTTAATAATGCCCAATGCCCAGCCCCATACTTCTTTGGACGCCGCAATTTTTCGCGCGATTTTGTCCGTCCAGTTATACGGCACATGGCAGTCCGGACAAGTGGCGCGGACGCCCGAACGGTTTTCATAATGAACGGTGCGCTGCAATTCGGCGTATACGTTGTCGCGCATTTCGTGGCAGGAAATGCAAAATTGCTCGGTGTTGGTGAGTTCCAGCGCGGTGTTAAATCCGCCCCAAAACAAAACGCCGAACAAAAAACCGCCGCCGGTTAAAAATCCCAAACTCAAAAACGCGGAAGGACGGCGCATCGCGCGCCATCCCGCCCGCAACCAGTCCGCCGCCCGCCGCATGTTATTTTTCCGGCAAATCCGCTCCGTCAATAAAATCGCTTTCCACCGGCAGCGCGGCGGCGGTTTGCGGCACATGGCACTGCGTGCAAAAATAACGGCGCGGCGAAATGTCGCTTAAGATTTGCAAATCGCGCCCGGCAAAATGCGAAATACTCACCATCGGCGCGCCAGTTTCCGCCGAGCGGCGGCGCGAATGGCACGACAAACATTTGTTGCCGCGCAAACTAATTTCGTAGCCGTCTATGGAATGCGGAATAGTCGGCGGTTGTTCCGGGTAGTTGCGGACGCGGCGGACGCCGGGTTTTTCGGTGGGCGCCACCGGCGGGGCAGGGGCGGTTTCGGTGATGTCCGCGCCGCGCAGTCGGTGAAAATCATCCGCCGCCGCCGGCAACGCCGCCGCCAGTACCGCTAAAATTAAGCGCGGGTAATTCGGACCGCGCATTTCTTAAAATCCGTTTGGAGGGAAATCGGGTCGGTGGCGTCCAAAGTTAATTTGTTAATCAACCGTCCGGCGTCAAACCATGGCACAAAAATTAATCCCCGCGGCGGACGGTTGCGTCCGCGCGTTTCCACCCGCGCGCGCATGCCGCCGCGCCGCGATTCTATCCGCGCTTCGGCGCCGCGCCGCAACTCCAAATCGCGCGCGTCATCCGGATGCATGTAAATCAGTGCATGCGGCATCGCGCGGTATAACTCCGGCGCCCGCGCGGTCATGGAACCGGAATGCCAATGCTCCAAAACCCGCCCGGTGCAAAGCCAAAACGGATAATCCGCATCCGGCGATTCCGCCGCCGGTTCAAAAGGCGCGGCAAAAATCCGCGCCCGTCCGTCCGCATTGCCGTAAAAATACACGCCTTTTTTATCGGCGGGAACATACGGGTCTTCGCCGGCGCGGTAACGCCACAAAGTTTCCCGTCCGTTGACCACCGGCCAGCGCAATCCGCGGCTGTTGTGGTAATCTTCAAACGGCGCCAGGTCGTGCGCTTTGCCGCGTCCAAAAGTGGCGTATTCCTCAAACAATCCTTTTTGCGGATAAAATCCAAATGCGGCGGCTTCGTCGTTTTCGTAATCGGGCGCCGTTTCGGACGCCGGAAACCGGTTAACCGCGCCGTTCAAAAACAAAATCTCATACAGCGTTTTGCCGCGGTATGACGGATTTTTGGCGAGAATGGCGGCGGGCCAGGTTTCTTCGGCGGTAAACCGTTTGGAAAACTCCATCAACTGCCACAAATCGGAGCGCGCCTGTCCGGGCGCTTTGACGAGTTGCCGCCAAAACTGCGTGCGCCGCTCGGCGTTGCCATAAGCGCCTTCTTTTTCCACCCACATGGCGGTGGGCAAAATCAAATCGGCGGCCTGCGCGGTAATGGTCGGATAGGCATCGGAGACGACGATAAAATTATCCGGATGGCGATAACCCGGATATCCTTCTTCCAAAAGATTTGCCGCCGCCTGCAAATTATTATTGCACATCACCCAATAGGCGTTGAGTTTGCCGTCCCGCAGTGCGCGGCTTTGGGCGACGGCGTGGTAACCCGGTTTTGCCGGAATAATGCCCGGCGGCAGCCGCCAAATTTTTTCGGCAAGCGCGCGGTGTTTGGGGTTTTTCACCACCAAATCGGCGGGCAGCCGGTGCGCGAAAGTGCCGACTTCGCGCGCCGTGCCGCAGGCGGACGGTTGTCCGGTTAAGGAAAACGGCGAATTGCCCGGAGACGCGATTTTGCCGGTCAGCAAGTGCAGGTTATAAACCAAATGATTGCACCAAACGCCGCGCGTATGCTGGTTAAATCCCATCGTCCAAAACGACGTAACTTTAATTTTCGGGTCCGCATATAACGCGGCGAGGCGGCGCAGTTTTTCTTCGGAAACGCCGGACAATTCGCGGACTTTTTCCGGCGTATATTCGGCGACAAATTTTTTGTATTCGGCAAAATCCATCGGCGCCGAGCCGCCGGCATCGCCCGCCTTGGCGGCGTTTTTTTGCAGCGGATGGTCGCCGCGCAAACCATAACCGATGTCGGTGTTGGCGCGCCGGAAAGACACGTGGTTGTGGACAAATTCCTTATCCACCATGCCTTCTTGAATAATCAAATTGGCGATGCCGTTTAGCAGCGCCAAATCGCTTTGCGGGGTAAAAATTATGGGAATGTCCGCCAATTCAAAACAGCGGTTTTCAAAAACCGACAGCACCGCCACTTTAACATGCGGCGACGACAGCCGCCGCTCGGCAACGCGCGTCCACAAAATCGGATGCATTTCCGCCATGTTGGCGCCCCACAAAACAAAAGCGTCTGCGGCTTCTATGTCGTCGTAGCATCCCGGCGGTTCGTCAATGCCAAAAGTGCGGATAAAACCGGCGACGGCGGACGCCATGCAATGGCGGGCGTTGGGGTCTATGTTGTTGGAGCGGAATCCCGCTTTCATTAATTTAACTGCGGCGTATCCCTCCCACACCGTCCATTGTCCGGAGCCAAACATGCCCACCGCTTCCGGGCCTTTTTCGCGGAGTGTCTTTTTAAATTGCCGCGCCATTTCGTCAAAAGCGGCGTCCCAGGACACCGGCGTCAATTCGCCGTTTTTGTCGTAGGTGCCATTTTTTTGCCGCAAAAGCGGCGTAGTCAGCCGGTCGCCACCGTAAATAATTTTGGACAAAAAATATCCTTTGACGCAATTTAAACCGCGGTTGACGGGGGAATGCAAATCGCCGTGGGTGGCGGTGATGCGCCCGTTTTGCACGCCGACCATGACAGAGCAGCCGGTGCCGCAAAACCGGCAAGGCGCTTTGTCCCATTTAACTTTGGTTTTTTGCGGCGCCAAATCCAAATTGGTGGCGGCGGCAGGCGGCGCCCCGACAACACCCATTGCGGCGGCAACCGCCTGCGCTTTTAAGAAATCGCGCCGTTTTTGGTTAACCGCCATGTTGGTGCCCGTCCGTTTCATCTTCCGCATATTCTACGCCATGATAAACCATGTTAGCGGCGACAACGCCGGGAATATCCTGCATTTTGGCGAGGGCATCGCTGATATGTTTTTCGCTGCCGCCTTCGGCAATGGCGACAATTTTGCCGCCGCCGCAATAATGAATTTCTACGCCGGGCAATGCGGCGATGGTAGCGCGCGCTTCGCCCAATTTTTGCGGGCGGCACAAGACGACAAAACTGGACAAATGGGCGCTCATAAAAACATCTGCGACAGCCAAATTAAAAGCCCGTAGCCGCCGATGCCGACAACAGCGAGAAAGGGCGCAAGGAATACCGCCAAAAAGACGAAAACCGTCCATTCCATCCGTTTTTGTTTGGTGTCCGAGGTTTGCATGCAACACACTATAGCATAACCGCCGCCAAAAACAAACTGGTCATCAACCCAAGATATCCGATGCTCAATCCTAACTCCAACTGAATGATGGGACCGACCACGCCATTGATATTGCGATACCACTCAGAGATGAGATACGCCAGCATAAACGGAATGAAAATCACCGCGAGAATCGCGATGGTGGCGGTAGGTTTTTTAGGGCGAATTAGCAAGCGGCGTGTCCATGTTTTTTTGATTATAAGTTATTTTTATTGTGTGCCATCAAAAACTCATCCAGCGCCGCAGTCACCGCCGGAGCATTTTCCAAGGTGCTGATATGTCCGCTGCCGGCAAACGCCATCAACTGCACCTTGCCCATCGCATTTGCCGCCATCTGTTTATGCACCGCCGGCGAACAGATAACATCAGCCTCGCCATAGCCAATAAACAGGGGGCGCGGATACGCCGCCAAAACCTCATATGCTTCACGGCGAGCCGCCACCAGTGCCAGTTGCCGCCGCCATTGTTCCATGCCGCCGGCCAAGGCCATA
>JBPCWX010000069.1:0-1905 GCA_051009095.1 Gammaproteobacteria bacterium
ACCAATCAAGCGGCGGGGGTTTGGATTAGCCAGAATTTTGTGCTGTCGGTTGTGAATGTTGATGACCCCAATCAAAATGACCAAATCACCGAATGGTCGGGTGTGCAACCCACAGGTGCTGTCATTACAGAAATGATTGGGGTGTCCGACCAAGAATTCATAGACGACCCCGAAAAGTCTATTAAGCTTGCCACATTCAAACCGTTTGATGTTGATGGTGAAGATTTTGAATATTTTGTAGCTCCATCGTTTTCAGCAGAGTCATATTCAAGTGCTTGGACGTTTTTTGATATTGATTCAGAGGGGGTGCTGACATTACGCTATAAGGTGGATTATGAATCAACATTGTATTCCCCCATTATAGAAGTCATCATCTTTGCGTGGGGTACAAGTGACGGCGATGCTATTGGCGATGCTGCGGTATGGCCAGGGGCAATAAGCCAACATTTTACCTTAAGCATTTTGAATGTTGATGAAGATGGCATTAATGATTCATTAACCAGCTGGTCTGGTAGCCAGCCAACCAATTTTGCCATTTCAGAAACGGCTGGGGTGGTGAATCAAGAGGAAATAACAGACCCCGCCAGTTATGTTGCGGTGGCTACCTTTACCCCCAAAGATGATGATGATGATGATGATGGCGATCAATTTGAATATGGTCTAGGGGGCGATGATGCAGGGTTGTTTGATATTGGCAGCGATGGCATTTTGAAAGTAAAATATGAATTGGATTATGAGTTCAGCAGTTCTCGTTATTGGTTACCCGTTATAGAAACCACCGTTTGGGCACGTGGCACAGCTGGCGGCGATGCGGTTGGCGATGGCGCGGTATGGATAAGCCAAAATTTTACCTTAACCATTGTGAATATTGCCGAAGATGGTGATAACACCAATGCTACCGAATGGTCTGGCACCCAGCCAACATTGGCAGTGATTGATGAGGATGTTACTATTGTTGGAGATATAAAGGCTGATAAGCCGCCTCAGGCGATAGCTACCTTTACTGCTACCGATGCCGATGCCGATGCCGATGGCTATAGCGATGGTTTTCACTATGTCGTGGGGGGCGATGATGCTTGGATGTTTGAAATTGATTCAGAAGGGGTTTTATATGTAAAGGTTGGATTTAATTATGAAGCACCTAGCTCTGTGGGCGAAAACATTTCTATCACTATTTGGGCAACTGGTAGAGATGGCGGCACCCCATCGGGCGATGCTTTGACGACGGGCATTGTAGATGGCTGGATAACTCAAAATTTCGTGCTTTCCATTGCCGATGTGGCTGAGAATTATCATTTAACTGAATGGGATGGCACGGCACCGACTGGTGCAACCTTGCTTGAAACGATTGATGTGGATAACCAAGGCGAATTGACCGAAGCCAATTATGTTGCGGTGGCTACCCTTATTCCCGCCGACCCCGATGGCAATGATTTTCAATATGCCATTCAAGAATATAAAGACCAATTTTGGTTATTTGATATCGGTAGCGATGGGGTGTTGAAAGTAAAATATGATTTAGATTATGAATCGGCATGGTATTCCCCGATTGTTGGAGTCACCATTTGGGCAAATGGTATAAGTGGCAACCCCTATACCAATGCCAATAGTGCGGTTTGGGTAAGCCATAACTTCACCCTAACCATTATCAATGTCGATGATACCAATTTGAATGATGAAGCCACCAAATGGTCTGGGGAGCAAACCACCATTGTTGCGGTTAGCGAAACCGCTGGGGTTGAAAATTTGCGATTTGATTTGACGACGGGCGAATATAAGGCGGTGGCAACATTTACCCCCACCGATGGCGATGGCGATCAATTTCAATATGGCTTGTCGGGCGATTATGCTTGGATGTTTGATATTGATAAAGACGGGGTTTTAAAATTAAAATTTGAGTTGGAT
>JBPCWX010000070.1:0-1586 GCA_051009095.1 Gammaproteobacteria bacterium
TCAGTTGTCCAGTCTTTATCAGCCAAAATGACGGCACTTTGATGAATGCCGAATTTGTGCGCGCCTTCCCTGCCCTCACCTTTGCATCAGGGCCAACCAATTCGCTACGCGGAGCGAGCAAGCTGACCGGGCTAGGCGATGCGATTGTCGTTGATATTGGCGGCACAACTTCCGATATTGGCGTATTGCAAGGCGGGTTTCCCCGCGAGTCTAACACCATTATTGAGGTTGGCGACGTGCGAACCAATTTCCGTATGCCCGATATTTTGTCGCTTGGGTTGGGGGGTGGCAGTCTTGTTTCCGATGATGGCACGCAAATCGGGCCCAAATCGCTTGGCCATAAATTAACCGAAGAAGCCCTCATTTTTGGCGGCAACACCCTCACCACAACCGATATTTTGGTGGCCAGCGGCGGCAATGATGAGATTGGCGATGCCGCTTTGGTGGCAGACATAGACGCAAACATTGTTGCCACAGCGCAAGCCGCAATGACCGAAATGCTAGATTTAGGCATTGAGAAAATGAAGCCGGGCGGCAAATCCATGCCAGTTATTTTGGTTGGTGGCGGTGCGGTGCTTGTATCAGGCGCGTTGCAGGCCGCATCGCAAATTCATCGCCCCAAAAATGCGGGTGTCGCCAATGCAATTGGCGCGGCGATTGCACAAATTGGCGGCGAGGCCGAGCGACTTGTCAATTATCGCGACATTGCGCGTGATGAAGCGATTGCCGAAATTACAGATGACGCAACGCAAAAAGCCGTGCGCGCAGGGGCTGATAAAAATACCATTCGCGCCGTTGATATTGAGGAAACCGCCATTCCCTATATGGATAATACCAGCACGCGGGTGCGGGTTAAAGTGATTGGCGATATTGCGGGGACTGCATTATGAAAATCACTGTCGCGGATTTAGATGATTTAGCACTTGGCGCGGTATTTTTGGCAACCGGCGGCGGCGGCGACCCCTATGTGCCGCGCCTTATTGCCGAGCAGGTGTTGCAACAATTTGGTGGCGTTGAGATTATCGCGCCCGATGCGCTGGCCGATGATGCTTTTGTCGTCAGCATCGGCAATGTTGGTGCGCCCACTGTCGGGCTAGAATTATTACCTTCCACTGACGAAGCCCCCAACACTTTGGCGGTTTTTGAAAATCATGTGGGGCGCAAAGTGGATGCGGTGGTGTCTTTTGAAATTGGCGGGGGTAATTCGCTTATTCCACTGCTGGCCGCCGCCGCCAGAGGGATTCCTGTGGTTGATGGCGATGGCATGGGGCGCGCCTTGCCAGAAGCGCAGATGATGACCTATGCCATAGCAGGCGTGCACCCAACGCCGGCTGTGGCCTATGATTATGCGGGCAACATTGCCACCTTTGCTTCCACCCAAAACACATTGGTATATGAACGCCACATCCGTAGCCTATCAATGGCGGCGGGCGGCATGATTATAACCGCCGAGCACCCAATGAGTGGGGCGCAGTTGAAAGATGCGATTATTTCGGGAACTTTGAGTTTTTCTTGCGCGTTGGGCAAAACATTGCGCGCCAATCGCGGCATCGCCAATGATTTGCTTGCGCCACTGCAAAAATTAT
>JBPCWX010000071.1:0-6283 GCA_051009095.1 Gammaproteobacteria bacterium
GCATCATACCGCCCAAAATTACCCTTTGGGCTGTGGCACTACGCGTAAATAGGGCTTTTGCGCATCCCAACCATCGGGAAACCGCTTGCGCGCTTCCTCATCAGATACGGCCGGGACAATAATCACATCCCCGCCCTGATGCCAATTAACCGGTGTCGCCACCTTGTAATTTTCGGTCAGTTGGATGCTGTCAATCACGCGCAAGACCTCGTCAAAATTGCGCCCCGTGCTCGCCGGATAAGTCAGAGTCAACCGCACTTTTTTGGACGGGTCAATAATAAAAACCGTCCGCACCGTCAAAGTGTTGTCAGCGTTGGGATGAATCATGCCGTACAAATCCGACACCTTGCGGTCAGCATCGGCAATCATCGGAAAATTCACCCGCGCGCCCTGCGTCTCTTCAATGTCATCTTCCCAAATCTTTTGGTCCTTGGCCTCGTCCACCGACAAAGCAAGCACCTTCACGCCGCGCTTGTCAAATTCGCCTTTCAAACGCGCCACCTCGCCCAGTTCGGTGGTGCAAACTGGCGTAAATGTCTTTGGATGAGAAAATAAAACGCCCCAAGAATTGCCCAGCCAATCATGGAAATTAATCTCTCCATCGGTGCTTTGCTGCGTAAAGTCTGGGGCTACGTCGCCTAATCGAATTGTCATTGTTTCGTTCCTTTCATTCGCCAACATAAGTGCCAGCCATTGACATTATGCAAAAATATAACCGCATAACAAAATTCTATTTTTATATATCAAAAGATTGTTTTATTCTTTTTATAATGGAATTAAGCAAGTCGGGATTACAGGCAAAATTGAGCCGCATATAATCATTATCGCCAAAATCTGCGCCGGCCGACATCCCTACGCCGGCATTCTCAAAATATGCCGATGGATTGGCGATATTGGCGCGATGCACATTGAGCCACGCCAAATAGGTGGATGATAAATGCGGCATACTCAGCGCGGGAAGGTCGGCGACAGCGGCGGCCAAAGTGTCCCGATTTTGCCGTAATTGGGCGATAACGGCGGCGAGCCATTCCTCACAGGAAAAAGACCATGCGGCTTGGGCGGCGGCGATGCCAAAGGAATTGAGATGGGTAATAGTTTTGCCGCGCAGAGCCTCGCGAAAACGCCGCCGCAATGATTCGCCCGGGATAACGGCGACGGCAAAATTCAATCCCGCCACATTAAACGCCTTGCTGGGGCTTTGCAGGGTAATGGTTAATTCGGCGATGTCGGGCGATAATGCGGCAATGCAGCAGTGCTTTTTGTCATCATCCAAAATTAAATCGGCATGCACCTCATCGGCACACAGCGGCAGTTGATGGCGCAAGCAAAATTCGCCTAATTCCAGCAATTCGTTTTTTTCATAAACTTTGCCATTGGGATTGTGCGGGTTGCACAGCTGCACCAATTTTGTCTGCGGGGTGATGGCCGCCGCCAAGGTTGCCGTAGGCAGTCGCCAAGTTTTGCCGTCCCATTCCATTTTGGCGTCAATGCGGCGCGCGCCGGCAATGGCCGGGGCGCGGCGAAAAACATGATAAATCGGAGACGGCGTGATGATGTCCGCCGCACCGTCCGCCGCCGCCAAACGACAAACCGCATGTATCGCCGCCCCCAAGCCGGGCAGCCACACCAACCATTCAGGCGAAATCTCCCACCCCCAGCGGCGCGAAAAATATGCCGCCGCTGTTTCCGCCATGGCCGGCGGCGGATCCGCATAGCCAAAAACGCCGTGATGCAGGCGTTCTTCCATCGCTTGCAAAATGGGCTCGGCGACCACAAAATCCATGTCCGCCACCCATGCGGGAATAATGCCGCTCCCGGCATAACGCCGCCATTTGTGGCTATCAGTATCGCGTCTTTCAGGGGTGTGTAAAAGCATTAGTTTTTATGATTCACAAAAGGTAAAAACTCAGGGCAAAATTGATGCCCGTCCAGTTGCGGATTGTACTATTAAATATCGTCATCATAACGGGCAAATGCTACAATGCGCATATGACAACACCGCAGGAAGTTTTAGATTTTTGGTTTGGCGAGATTATTGACGAGTGGACGGCGACCGACCGTTACGCCTTGTGGTTTGGCACGCGCGCCGCAGATGATGAGCTTATCCGCACGCATTTTGGCGATGCGATTGAGCAGGCGGTGGCGGGCGGCATGACGGCGTGGGAGCAAAAACCCATGGATACTTTGGCGTTGATTATCTTGCTGGATCAGATGACGCGTGTTATTGGTCGGGGGCGGGCGGCCGCTTTTGCCGGTGATAAACGCGCGCTGTCTTTATGTTTGGCGGGAATTAGCAGCGGTTTCGCCCGCCAACTGCCGATGGTGGGTCAGATGTTTTTTTATCTACCTCTGGAACACAGCGAACTACTCCCGCACCAAGAAAAACATTTGGCGTTATATGCCGATATGATTCGGCAGTGTCCGGCGCGCAAAAAAGAGTTAACCGCAGCGTTTGACTACGCCCGCAAGCATATGGATATTATTGCCCGCTTTGGTCGTTTTCCTCACCGCAACGCCGCCTTGGGGCGCGTCAATACGCCCGCAGAAGAAACCTATCTGCAAAACACCAACGAAAGTTTTGGGCAGGGCAAGGGCGGTTAATAAATAACAACTTCCATGCCATCGGCGCGCATTTGGTCGGCGCGTTTTTGGATAAACCGCTGAAACTCTGGCTCTGTTTTTTGCGCTCCGACTTCCACATATTCCAGCAGTGAGCCCAAATGAAAGCTGCGCAAATAGCCATCAGCGCGAAATATCTCGCCGCCATCGGCGTCCAAAAAAATTAACGCCGGCACAAAAGGGATGTTTTGCTCCCGCACCCATGCCGCGCTGTCGCTGCCGTCAATCTTTTCTTTACCGTGCATGGAAACCTCGGCTACGGCGTTTTTTTGCCGCCATGCTTTGCTGCCGTCTCCCGCCAAAAAATGCCGCCATTCATCGCATGCTTGGCATTCCGACTGAGTGATTAGCACTGCCACTTTTTGCCCCGGCGCAGAAAAATTGTGCGGTGGTTTGATAAACGCTTTGGGGTAGGGCGGCGCTTTTGCTGTGGTGTTGGGCGGCAGATGCTGATGCAGATAATCGGCAAAATTCCCCGGTGCGCCGTCTCGCACATATTGCAAGGCGGTCATAAATTTGCGCGGTGGCTGATAACCGGCCAGGCGCAGGATTTCTTTACCGCTGTCGTCCAAAAAAAGCAGGGTTGGCGTGAATTGGATGTTAAGATATTGTGCCAATTCTTTTTCGCTGCGGGCGTCTCCATCGGTCCAGATGGTTTCCACATCGCCAAACATATTGACGGCGACTGCGTCAAAATTATCGCGCAGGGTTTGGACAATATCGCTTTGGCGAAAATTGACTTCGTGCAGCACTTTGCAATAGGGGCAGCCGTCTTGGCCAAAATACACCATCATTTGTTTGCCGTCATCGTTGGCTTCGGCGACATCTTCCTCAAAGTCCAAAAACGATTCCTTAAACCAAGGCGGCGTATCGCGCGCGACTTCGTAGCGTTCTTGGGCGGCGGCAATGTTTGCCGGCAAAGCGGCGGCAAGCGACAGGATGAGGGCGGCGGTGATTGTTTTCATAATGATATAAGTGTATCACACCGCATAAAAATTTTGCGGGATTTATCATTTGGCGGCGGCACTAATGATGATGACTTTACCGCTCCAGGTTATTGCCTGACTTAGTGACAAACCGCTTAATAAGGGAATCACTCCAATAAATCGTTCAATTCTTTGTTAACTGTGCTACTAATTGTGTTAAAACGGTGTGCCCCACGTGGAACAATCGTCGCCTGAGCATCCAGCCCATGCGCTTTGTAAAGTGCTTCACACCTTTTGGCAAACTTCGGACGAGTGTTGTTGTCTTTTGCGCCGGTAACAATTCGTATCACGGTATTTTTCGGAACACTTTCAACAAAATTATGAGGTGATTCGCTGTTGATCCATCCGTTATGCCCCCGTCGGTCAATTCTGTAATCCTCCACATGGCAAACACTGGCCGCCAAAATAACTGAATCTATCAGCCCCGGATAACGACCTATGATAACTCCGAGCATCATTCCACCACCCGAATGACCCACCCCAATAACATTCCTAACACCGTATTTTTCTTTTAAATAAAGAATCGTACGGGCAACCAACGCATTGTTGGCAGGCGTTTTGTTGTCATCGCTACCCCCCTGCCGAGGGCCCGGGCTTCGATGTCCCCACTTGTCGCGAGTTCCAGGCCTTAATATTGCCACCGCAATAACATTATGCCTCCTCGCGTCAATCTTAGCATAATCAAAAAGATAACGCGTATCCAATCCGTTGTTCCACCCAGTATCGCCGGGAAGATAAATTACCATCTGGTTTTTTTGGGTGTTGCCAAATACCTCATAATAAAGTAGTTCTTCCTTTTCCACCGTCACCGTCACCACTGCCGTTGCCTTTTGCGGAATAATTGCCCCATCCGTCACTTCCACCAATAGCGTATAAATTCCCGCCGCCGCATTGTCATTCATTTGCAAAACGCCGCTATTATCATCGATAGAAAAATAGCCTACATTGTCCGCAATAAGCGCGTAAGTTTTCGCCCCCAAACCGCCGCTTGCCATGAATGTGTGCAATACTACCATCGCCCCTTCTGTTGCTGTCAAAGGCGGTGTGTCCGCTAAAAATAAAGTTTCTACAACTGTTATTGTCACCTCTACCGTTGCCCTTTGCGGAATTATCGCCCCATCCGTCACTTCCACCAATAGCGTATAAATTCCCGTCGCCGCATTGTTATTCATTTGCAAAACGCCGCTATTATCATCGATAGAAAAATAGCCTGCATTGCCCGCAATAAGCGCGTAAGTTTTCGCCCCCGAACCGCCGCTTGCCATGAATGTGTGCAATACTCTCATCACCCCTTCCGTTGCCGTCAAAGGCGGTGTGTCCGCTAAAAATAAAGTTTCTATAACTGTTATTGTCGCCTCTGCCGTTGCCCTTTGCGGAATTATCGCCCCATCCGATACTTCCACCGATAGCGTATAAACCCCGCCTCTGCGGTCGCCATGTATCCGCAAAACACCACCCCTTTCATCAATAGAAAAATGCCCCGCATGGTTGTCAATCAGTGCGTAAAAATGCCCCGCATGGTTGCCAATTAGTGCGTAAGTCAATGTCCCCAAACCGCCGCTTGCGGTGAATGTATGCAAAGACAATGCTACGCCTGCTATCACCGTCACCGCCAACGGCGGCGCATTCGCCAAAATCAAATTATCCGCCGCTTCCACCTCCGTTATTACCGTGATGAATAATATCGCTGTCTCATCCTGCACCTCAATGGTCATTGCGTATTGTCCAACCATCACACTCGCCGCCACCGATAATATGCCGCTTGTTTCATCCAAAGTAAAATAATCGCTTGCTGAATATAGGCGAAAAGTCTGCTCGCCCATACCACCGCTTGTTTTTAACGCCATTGTTCCGCCCATGCCGGAAGCCGCCAGCAATCTCGCCGGCGGATTGACAATCCGCAAGGTGCCGAACATAAATTCCACGGTGATTAATGCCGTTGCCGCCAAATTTTGATAGTTGCGATTCAATTCGCTAAACATATCTTCGACAATAACCGTAGCCACTATGGTGGCGGGGTCGCTCAGTTCCGCCGTCAATCGCAATTCACCATTATCAGTGATGGCAAAAGGCGAGTCGCCGTCCAACCGCCATTTTGCCCGCACTTGAATATTGGTGGCATTGAGGGTTAGCATTGCCGTGCCACTGCTTGCGGTTTGATGGGAATTGGGGGTTTTAATAATCAAGCCGTTTTCACCGTCCGCAGATGCGCTCGGCAAAAATGCAAAAAAGCCAATCAATAATGTTAGTGCCAGAAGCCTTGTCATGTTTGTTCTCCATAATTTCCGGCGAAGTGCCGGGCGTTTGCGTAGTGCCATAGAGCAACTCCCCGCCTTTTCCCATGCAAGAAATTATCCTGCTTGGTATTGTATGGGGCGAGACACCCGACAAGGGTGTCTATGACACTACGCAAGCACAATCTTAACACAAAAAGAATAGCAGCGGCGCAAAACAAGCCGCTTTCGCCGTCCGCAAATGCGTTCGGCAAAAATGCCAAAAAGCCAATCAATAATGTTAGTGCCAGAAATCTTGCCATGTTTGCTCCACAATCCCCGGCGAAGTGCCGGGCGTTTGCATAGCAACTAGGGAAGTTGACTCCTTGCCTTTTTCCACCAAGACGAATCCCAACAGTTTTATATAGGGCAAGACACCCGACTGGGTGTCCCCTACTTGCTATG
>JBPCWX010000072.1:0-6057 GCA_051009095.1 Gammaproteobacteria bacterium
CAGGTTAGCATTAAAGCGACCACCAGTGAAAAATTGGGTTTTGTCGGACGCCAAGAAGGAGCCGCCGCTTTTGCCGTGGCACTAATGGAAAAGAGCCAATGACTAAAATTAATTTGTCGGATATGAATGATCCTGTTGCTTTATTGAAGCGGCTAATTGCATGCCCTTCGCTAACACCTGAGCAAGCGGGGGCGTTGGATGTGGCGCAAGATATGTTAACCGCGGCGGGGTTTTCGGTGCAGCGGCTGCCGATGGGCGAAGTTGATAATTTATGGGCGACAGATGGCGCACCGCCGCGTTTGGTGTTTGCCGGCCATATTGATGTGGTGCCGCCCGGCGATATGGCGGCGTGGCAGAGTGAGCCTTTTGTCGCCACCGAGCGGGACGGTTTTATTTATGGACGCGGTGCTGCGGATATGAAATCGGGTGTGGCGGCGATGTTGTGTGCCGCCGTCCGCATTCGCCAAAAGGGTGGGGCGGGGGTGGCATTGTTATTGACTTCGGATGAAGAGGGAGCGGCTTTGCATGGCACGCAACACGTGGTGAAATGGTGGCAGCAAAATGGCGGCGGCATCATTGATTATGGTATTGTCGGGGAGCCGACTTGCGAGAGTGTGTTTGGTGATGCCATTAAAATTGGTCGCCGTGGCTCGCTTACTGCAACTATTACCGCCCACGGCCGACAAACGCATGCGGCTTATCCGCACCACGGCGATAATCCCAACCACCGATTATTGCCGGCTTTGTCGGAGATGCTGCGCCGATGGCCGCCGGTCGCTGACAGCGGGGGATATTTCCCGCCCACGTCATTGCAAGTGGTGGAATTACAAAGCGGCGTGGGAGCGCACAATGTTATTCCGGCCACAGCCGCGGCGGTTATTAATTTTCGCTATGCTCCGACAGATGATGCGGCGGTCTTAGGACAAGAAGTCGAATCTTGTTTGCGCTTAGCGGGTGGGGAATGGGAGTGTGAATGGCAGCATGGCGCTGTGCCTTTTTTGACGGCGGCAGATGGCGAGTTGGC
This sequence comes from Gammaproteobacteria bacterium, assembly GCA_051009095.1. Lineage (GTDB taxonomy): Bacteria > Pseudomonadota > Gammaproteobacteria > Tethybacterales > Persebacteraceae > Doriopsillibacter. Next base: position 1,025 of record JBPCWX010000072.1, read on the forward strand.
GCCGGCATTGCAAGAGAGTATTAGCCAATGCACCGCCCAACTGGCAAAATTTTCCACCGGCGGCGGCACTTCTGACGGTCGTTTTTTGCGTGCGATATGCCGTGAACTGGTGGAATTTGGACCGCTCAATGAGACCATTCACGCACCTAATGAGCGGGTAAGCATTGAGGAAGTAAAATTATTAACCGATATTTATGAGGACACCGCGCGGCGGCTTTTGCAGAAAAAATAATTTGGTTTTTTGTGGTTTTTTGTGGTAGAATGTAAGTGTAAGTCGGCCGGGAGGTTTGCAAGTGCGCGATCCGTTGGGGCTGAGATGCCTCACCCGGCTGCATCTTTTTTATTTTTAGGAGAGGATAATGCACATATTATATTTGGATGATTCAGGTTCTCCTCTGGATCAAAAGCAGCAGTACTTTGTTCTGGGGGGCATGTCCATTTATGAATCACAGATAAAATGGCTGACTAAAAAGATGGATGCTTTGGCTTGTGATATATGGCCAGAAGAACCCGCTAATGTGGAGTTTCATGCCTCAGAAATTTTTTCGCGCCGCAAGAATCCATGGCAACAAATGACCCGTGATGAGGCTTGTGGCGTTATTATCTCAGTGTTGCGCATTTTTGCCGATGATACCAATGATGGTGCCCGTGCTTTTGCTTGCGCAGCGCAAAAATCTTACTTATTGCGCAATAATAAAGAACCAGTAACCGCCACCTTTGAAGATTTATGCAGCAGATTTGATATGTATCTTAAACGCCTAAATGCCAAAGGCGACCGCCAAAGTGGCCTGTTAGTGCTGGATAAAAGCCGGCAGGAAAGCACCATGCAAAAAATGGTGCGTCATTTCCAAAACTTTGGCACGCAGTGGCAGAGCACCATCCGCAATTTATCGGATGTGCCGTTTTTTGTGGATTCTCGCATGTCGCGCATGGTGCAGCTGGCTGACCATATCGCTTATGCTGTTTTTCGCCGATATAGCCATGGCGACACCAAATATTTTGACATCATCGCCAAAAAATTTGATGCCGATGATGATGGCATTCTTCACGGATTGACGCATCGGCATGATGAAATGCACCGTTGCATGTGTCCCGCCTGCATGATGTGGCGGATGCGAAAAGGGCGAACAAATAATTTTGCCGATGATGTTTGATTACGCTTAGGCTTTGCCTTTGCCGTGATACAAGCGCACCACGTGCTTCGCTTCGGCAAAAAACAGCCAGCGTTCAATAAGCAGACCAACAAACATGGGAATAACCAAAACCGCCCCCATTATTGCGCCGCCGCCAAACATTAATGCCGCTCCAAGCAGGGGCGATAAAATCATTAACAGCAAGGATAAACGGCGAAATAGCCGCAAACGCGCCGCCGGCGCCTCAAAGATAAATTCGCGGGTGAGAAAAGTCGGCCCCGTGTGACCGGCGTCGAGCAGTCGCGCTTTGGCTTGCGTAAAACCAACGGCATGCCCCACGCGAATATCCTCGGCTTTACCGATGCGCCGATAATGCGCCATTTTGCCCAGGGTGGCAAGTAGCGCAAAAAATGCCGTCGCCCATATTGCCGACATATGTAGTCCGCCGTCCATAGCAGCGAAAACAGCGAACAAGAAACTACCGCTCAGCAGGGATAGCAATAAATAATTAATGCTGGTTAAAGGATGATGCCAAGCGGCGATGGGCTTGAGCGATTGATAAATCATTGCGGTGCATTTCACCGTGAGCAAAGCGCACAAAGCCACCGCCAAACGCCAGCCCCAGCCGTCCCATTCTGTATCGCGCAACCACACCCACAGCCCCAGCAAGGGAAAAAATATTATCGCCAACACTGCCTCCCGCGACAGCCACGACGTGCGGACACGAAACACTGCCCGCCAGGCGTTTTTGGGGTTTGCCAAATGTCCTGTGGATGCCGCTAAACCGCCGCCAGTTAGCACCGCCGCCATTCCTGCGGCCCAGGTAAAAGTGACGCGCGAAAGGTCGGGGGTGAATATTGCCAACGCTGTCGCTAATCCCAACCCCGCCCCGGAAAAGACGGTAAAAAAGACAATCGATAAGGTGGGTTTCATGTTTATTTGGGCAAATATAATTTGATCATTGGTAAAAGCATGCGGCCTTCAACATCAAATTTATCGTAATGCTTAACAATTAATTGCCGCAGCTGCTCCAAATCAACAGTGATGACATTGTTGTTTTTGGCTTCGGATTTTGCGGCTGATGAAAAACCGCCGGTGCAAACATATAGCCCGCGAGAGTCGCCTTTTGCACCAATAAACTGCTGCATGTCGGGGGTTCCAATTTTACCTTTTTGCCAATGTTTAACTTCGGCCATGATGCGCGGCTTTTCAAACATCAATCCGTCCGGTGAGGCTATCACATCATATCCGCCGTCTTTTGTCGCCGCCGTCAAAATGGCGGAGTATCCCATTGCCTGCAACAAATAATGGACAAGTTCTTCCATTTCTCGCGGCGACAGCTGGCGAATTTTGTCTTCTATTAAACTGTTGACTTGCGCTTCCCAATTCTTTTCTGGTGTATCCAAGTCGGCGATTTCAGATTCTTGCAGGGCTTCGGCTGAATCGGCTTGGCCGTCATTTTCCAATGCGCTCAAAATCTCTTTTTTACTTTCGTCGCCAATAGAAAAAATAGTTAACATCCCGCCGAGGGAAAAGCGAACAGGCTGAGAGAGACGGTCGCGAAGAATTTTTGCCTGAGTGTGCCAATCAACCTTGCGAACATGATCTCCTCCGTCTTGTCCGGGGGCATATTGGTAATCGCCCATTACTTTGCCAACCATGTATTGGCGCGTTTCTGGGCGGTAAGTGATAACCCAATCCCCATTTTCTATCCCAAAACGGAATTTGGAAAGAGCCGCCGTGACCGAGCCTTTGGCTTGATTAGAACTTCCACGGTACTCAATTTCAACTTTTTCTTGGATGCTTTCTCGGTCTTTTGCATCTGCTAAATCACCGATGGACCAGTCAACGGCCATAATGTTTTCTTCCGCAAAAATTTTAAATAATATTCCGCCTTCGCCGGCACGGACCATCCACATAGGATTGTTGTTTTGCTTGCTTTCTTGCGTCATTTTCGTTCTCCTATCGCTTGATAAATTTGTTAACCCAATCTTTAATACCGCTCTTTTTAACCTCTCCTGAAGCGGGCGCCGTAGACTCCGCCGTCACCGGCAAGCGTGGCGGTAAATATTGATTCACCGGCTTATAGCCCAACTGTGGCAACAAACCGCCACCGTTGCGTTCCCGCGTCAGCCGCGACACTTCCGAGTCGGGGTCGTCAAAATCGCCAAACACACGGGAATTGGTCGGACAGGTCAATACACATGCGGGTTGCCGCTCCGCCTCGGGTAAATTTTCGTCATAAATGCGGTCAATGCACAACGTGCATTTTTTCATGGTGCCCGACTCCGAGTCCAATTCTCGCGCACCGTACGGACACGCCCATGCGCATAAATTGCAACCCATGCACTTATCCTGATCCACCAGCACAATACCATCTTCAGCCCGCTTATAAGACGCTCCGGTTGGGCATACCGTCACACAATCCGCATCTTCACAGTGCATGCACGACATGGGAAAATGCACCGTTTTGCCGCCCGGCGTTGCGGGCGAATCCTCCACCTCAAAAGTGCGGATGCGGTTAAACCATACGCCTTCGGGGTCACGCCCATATGGACGCTCATCAGTCAAAGGGCCAGTAATGCCTGAGGTATTCCATTGTTTGCATGCGGTCGCACAGCCGTGACAACCCACGCAAGTGTCCAGATCAATAACCAATCCAAGTTTCATAGCGATATTTTACAAGCCCAATGGCGAATTATGATATGCCATTTTATTTTTCCGCCCGATAAGGTGTTTTTACCGTCACTTGCGCCGTTCCTTTGGCCAAGGTGATTTCTAAATCATCAGCAGCCGCCAAAGTGCCGCTGTCTTGCACAATATGCCCTTTTGCGTTGCGGGTGATGCTGTATCCCCGCGCCAGCGTACGTTGTGGATTCAAAGTGGCCAAGGTTCGTTCACCACGCTCCATTTGCTGCCTCATGCTGAGGGCGCGGTGCTGTGCCGCCAACAATAAGCGATGCGATAAATCCGCGACTTTGGCGGCTGGAAGGGTAAAAGTCGGACGCCGTACAGTTGCCGTTGCGGTCTGCCACCGCCAGCGGCAATTTTCTTCACTGCGCCGTGCCGCCGCGGTGAGGCTGCCCGCTGCTTGCCGCCATTGGTCATGTTTGGGCGTTATAAACTGAGTGGGACGGCTAATGGTGGAAGCCGCCCAATCTAAATGCTGAGCGCGGTCATCAATCCCGCGTTGTATCAGGCGACGCAAACCAGTGGCGGCTGCGGCGAGCTGCTTGCGCAAGGCCACGCCGTCTGGCGAAGCCAGCATCGCGGCACCAGTGGGCGTAGGGGCGCGGACATCGGCGACATAATCGGCCAGTGTTTCGTCTATTTCATGCCCGATGCCGGAGACCACCGGCAAGGCGCAATTAAAAATTGCCTTTGCCACCGACTCCTCATTAAAAGCCCATAAATCTTCAATACCCCCGCCGCCGCGACAAACAATGAGCACTTCGCATTCATTGCGCCGTGAGGCGGTGTCAATAGCCGCGGCAATTTTAGCCGCCGCATCTGCACCTTGCGCCGGCGCCGGATAAACAATCACGCTAAGGGAAGGCATCCGTGTTTTTAGTGTTCGCAGCACATCCCGCACCGCTGCGCCAGCGACAGAGCCGACAACGCCAACTGTGGCCGGCCATGACGGTAACGGGCGTTTATGTTCGGCACCAAACCAGCCGCGTGCCGCCCATTCTTGTTTGCGGCGGATAAAAATCTGATATAACTCACCGGCGCCCGCCTGCCGCAAAAAGCGCACCAGCAACTGAAAACGACCGCGGGGAGCATACAAACTTGGCTGCGCCATGACTTCCACCGCATCCCCCATTGACGGCGGCGCCGTGACCAAAACATTGTGCCGCGCCAACATCACGCAATCCACTTGACCATCAGAATCACGCAAGG
>JBPCWX010000073.1:0-8035 GCA_051009095.1 Gammaproteobacteria bacterium
TGGACTCACTGTTTGCCACATATGAGAACCTTCCGCAAGGTGAAAAAAAACGCCGCGTGGGGCAGGCAGTGCCTTATGGTAGAATGGGGCGAGCGGAAGATTTGATTGGCACGGCACTATTGCTGGCTGGCGATGAAGGGGATTATATTGTCGCGCAAACCTATAATGTTGACGGTGGCAACTGGCTGAGTTAGTCGCCTTGATATGCGCCCAACGAAAGGATGATATGTACAAAGAAAAATTTAATTTAGACGGTAAATTGGCAATGGTGACCGGGGGCAGCGGGGCCATTGGCATAGAGACGGCGCGGGCATTGGCGGAAGCCGGCGCGACTGTGGTGCTGGGAGACGCCACTGCCGAGTTAGTGGAAAACGGCACGGCCGCTCTGAAAAAAGACGGGTATGCGGCGGGCGGCATGGTGTTTGATGTTGCCGCTCCGCAAGCGGTGGAAGCAACGGCGGCGGCGGTGAATAAAACATATGGCAAGCCGGCGGATATTCTAATTTGCTGCGCCGGCATCGCGCGCAGCGAGACCCCTGCCGAAGAAGTAACAGATGAGCATTGGCGGCAGGTGATAGATGTGAATCTGAATGGTTTATTTTGGTGCTGTCGCGCTTTTGGGCGGCATATGCTGGACCGAGGCGGGGCGATTGTCAACATTGGCTCAATGTCTGGGTTTATTGTTAACAAGCCGCAGCCGCAAAGTTATTACAATGCCTCCAAAGCGGGCGTTCATCATCTGACCAAGTCGCTGGCGGTGGAATGGGCGGAACGAGGCGTGCGGGTTAATGCCATCGCCCCCGCCTATATTGACACTCCGCTCAATCGTTTTGTGGAGAGCAAACCGGAGATGTTTCGCGCGTGGATTGACGGGACACCGATGAAGCGGCTGGGGCGGTGCGATGAAATTGCCGCCGTAGCGTTGTTTCTTGCCTCCGATGCCGCCAGTTATCTGACCGGCAGCATCATTCTTGCTGATGGCGGTTATACCTGCTGGTAGGTATGCTGTTTGGACGGTGTGATATTGAATGGCGATATAAATCAATCAATTTGACATATTATCAACAGCATAGTATATAATCAATGGCGACTGGGTTTGCCGGTCTTGTGAGGTATTTATCATTAACTTTTTGCAGGAGAAAAACCATGAAACAATTTATTCCCTTGATCACTCGCCTTAGCGCCGGTTTGTTTGCCGCCAGCGCTCTGGTCTCACCGGCAGCGGCGGAAGACATTATCATCGGGCTGATTACCAAAACAAACACCAATCCGTTTTTTGTCAAGATGCGTGAAGGCGCCAAAGCCAAGGCCGATGATATGGGCGCAGAGTTGCGCACGTTTGCCGGCAGGTATGACGGCGATAATGAATCGCAAGTGCAGGCGGTGGAAAATCTGATTGCCTCCGGCGCCAAAGGCATTTTGATTACGCCAAGCGACACGCGGGCGATTGTGCCGACTATTAAAAAAGCGCGGGACGCGGGATTGATTGTTATTGCGCTGGATACACAACTGGACCCACCAGAAGCCGCAGATGCAACATTTGCCACCGATAATTTTAAGGCTGGGGTGCTGATTGGACAGTGGGCAAAAGCGGCCATGGGCGACCAAGCAGCCAATGCCAAAATCGCGCTGTTGGACCTGAGCCCGGAAGAAGTGTCGGTTGACCGTCAGCGCAATCAAGGCTTTTTGCAAGGTTTTGGCATTGATGTTAAAGATATAAATGACATCGGTGATGAAACCGATGCGCGCATTGTCGGCAACGAATCTACCGCCGGCTCCGAAGAAGGCGGGCGCACGGCCATGGAAAAACTGCTGCAAAAAGACCCCGGCGTAAATCTGGTATACACCATTAACGAACCCGCCGCCGCCGGTGCATATGAGGCGCTGCGCGCAGTCGGACGCGAAAAAGATGTGCTGATTGTGTCGATTGACGGCGGCTGTCCCGGAGTGAAAAATATCCGTGACGGCGTGATCGGCGCGACGTCCATGCAATTCCCGCTGCTGATGGCCTCTCTGGGGGTCGAAGCCGTGGTGGAATATGCCAAAAACGGTGGGATACCGGGAAACACCCCGGGATTGAATTTCTTCAACACTGGCGTGGAATTAATCACCGACCAACCGGTTAGCGGCGTTAATTCTCTGACTTCCGCCGAGGGGCTGGAGAAGTGCTGGGGATAAAATAGAAGAAGTCTCTATTAGAAAGTCCGCTTGCGGCATGTTTCTTCGGGCTCATGCCGCAAGGGGTTTAATAGGGCGGTTTGGAAAATAAGTCACTTATAATATTTCCCATGGCGCTTGGTTCTTCTGCCTTTGCCGGTAGGACGCCGTCTGCACGCATACAGTATTTGCTGCATGTCTATCCGACTATTGCACCGGCGATTGTGCTGCTGCTGGCACTCACGATTTTTGCGCTGATTGTCGGCGAGCGATTTATTCACCCATTTAACTTGTCGCTGATTATGCAGCAGGTTACCCTCATCGCTATTTTGGCGGTTGCACAAACGCTGATTATTCTCACTGCGGGGATTGATTTATCTGTCGGGGCGATTATGGTGCTGTCATCCGTGGTGATGGGGCAGATGGGCGTGACGCTTGGCTTGCCCGGGTGGCTGGCGGTGCTAATTGGTTTTGGTGTCGGCACTCTGGCGGGACTTATTAACGGCTTGCTGGTGGTACGCTTTCGTCTGCCGCCTTTCATTGCTACGCTGGGGACCTGGAATATCTTTTTTGCCTTAAATTTATGGTATTCGGGAAGCCAAACCATTCGCAGTCAAGATGTCAGTGCGGACGCCCCATTTTTGCAGTGGACGGGACGCATTGCGCTGGATGTATTTGGCGCAAAAGTACCGATTGGCTCATTGCTGGTCGTATTTTTATTTGTGCTGTTTTGGTATTTGCTTCGCTATACTGCCTGGGGGCGGCATGTTTATGCCGTCGGTGACGCACCGCAGGCGGCAAGGTTATCGGGGATTAACGATAAGCGGGTGTTGTTGTCGGTGTATGCCATCGCCGGCCTTATTTGCGCGGTCGCCGGCTGGGTGCTGATAGGGCGTATTGGTTCGGTCAGTCCTCAGGCGGGTTATACGGCTAATCTGGACAGTATCACCGCGGTGGTCATCGGCGGCACCAGTTTATTCGGTGGTCGCGGCGCTATCTTTGGCACCCTCATCGGCGCCTTGGCCGTGGGCGTGTTTCGCAACGGTCTTGCTTTGGCGGGAGTGGATGTGCTGTGGCAGGAATTTACTGTCGGCGCGCTTATTATTATCGCCGTTGGCATAGATCAATGGCTGCGCCGCTCGCCATCATAATGTCCACCAGCGCCGATACATTTTCTGTCTTGTCAGCCGGCGGTTTGCGCAAGCAATTTGGCAGGGTTGTAGCCATGGATGGGGCGGACTTTGAACTTCGCACGGGTGAAATTCTCGCCGTCATCGGCGACAACGGAGCGGGTAAATCCACCCTCATCGGCGCCTTGTCGGGTGCGATAGTTCCTGATGTGGGCGAAATTTGCCTGGACGGTAAACCCGTACAATTCCACTCGCCACTGGATGCGCGTGAAAAAGGCATTGAAACCGTATACCAAAATCTTGCTCTCGCCCCGGCGCTGGACATTGCCGACAATCTGTTTATGGGACGCGAACAGCGGCGGCGTGGGCTATTGGGCAAGCTTGGCATTTTAGATCATGCCGCTATGCGGCGTGAGGCAAAGCACCTGCTGGATCAACTGGGACTTTTGACCATTCAGAATATTCGCCAGCCGGTGGAAACCTTATCGGGCGGGCAACGACAGAGCATCGCCGTGGCGCGCGCCATGGCCTTTGGCGGGCGCATTGTCATCATGGATGAGCCCACCGCCGCACTGGGCGTGAAAGAATCGCGCCGCGTGCTAAACCTCATATCGGACGTCAAAGCGCGTGGTGTGTCGGTGACGCTTATCAGTCACAATATGCCGCACGTCTGGGAAGTCGCCGACCGCATTCATGTGCATCGCTTAGGCAAGCGCGCCGCCATCATCACCCCGCAAACACACACGATGGCCGAAGGCGTGGCCATTATGACCGGTGCGGCGGAAGCATAGCCGGCAAGTGGCAACCATGGAAAAGCGCATCGGCATAGACCTCGGCGGCACCAAAATTGAAGGGGTGCTGATGGGGGCGGACGGCAACATTGACCGCCGCCTTCGCAAAGCGACCGCGAAAGATGACTATTGGGGCACCTTGCAAACAGTCGCCGATATTGTGAGCGAATTGGAACAACCCGCCAAACTCAAAGTCGGCATCTGTACGCCGGGCTCCATCTCTAAGCGAACAGGACTGATGCGCAACAGCAACAGCGTTTGCCTGAACAACATGCCGGTGAAAAGCGACTTGGAAACATTGCTGGGGCGCGAACTGCGGCTGGCAAATGATGCGAACTGCCTTGCCGTGTCGGAAGCGACCGACGGAGCCGCCGCCGGTGAGGAAATTGTATTTGCTGTTATCACCGGCACGGGCACCGGTGGGGGCATTGCCATCAATGGCAAAAGCCATGACGGACGCAACTATCTCGGCGGTGAGTGGGGGCATATGCCGCTGCCCTGGCGCGATATTTCCGAACTGCCCGGACCGCGCTGCTACTGTGGGCAATATGGCTGCAATGAAACCTATATCTCAGGCACGGGATTGGAAAACGACTTTGCCGCGGCCACGGGCAAGCAGATGACGGCAGTGCAAATCGTCGACCTGGCAGCGAACGGCGACCAGCAAGCGGAAGATGCGGTTGTCCGTTATGAGCAGCGGCTGGCGCGGGCGTTGGCGGTGATTGTTAACTTTTTGGATCCGGATGTTATTGTGCTGGGCGGGGGCATGTCAAACCTTGACCGTTTATACACAAGCGTCCCTAATCTTATTTTGCCCTGGATTTTTGGCGGTGATTATACCACCCCGATTCGCCGCGCCAAACACGGTGATTCCAGCGGCGTCCGCGGGGCGGCATGGTTATGGAATAAATAGCAGTGATGCAGGTCGCAGCGGTTGTGAGCGATAAGCCGCTTTGCCGATGCGCGAAAGATGCAATCTTTTTGCGGTGGAAATAGGGTCATAAAAAAAAGTTGACAAAGCAGAATTATTGTTTATAATATAAAGACAGTCAAAATTTATCCAAACAACACAATGAGGAGGTAATTATGGATGATAAACAAAAACCCCGTAGTATTCGCGCTCTGGAATCCCGTAGCATTCGCACTCTGGCAGCTGAAATTGCTTTTAATCGGGACCATCCTACTCACGAATCGAATAGAGACGAGGAGTACCATGCTGGTAAAAGCTACCCCATGAGTTTCACGAAGGGGTTGGAGCATGATGAAACAACAGGGTTGGTTAAAACCCCTGCGGATTTTAAAGCTTTCCGTGATGCGATTGATAGTGGGCTGGTTGAAAATTTTGATAGCTCCGGTAAAAATGGTGTAAATGGCCCGAAACGGCTAAAAGAAGAAACCGATGCAAGTGGTCAAAAGAAAAAATGGAGAAAGTGGGAAGCCCCAACCGCGGGTTTTGTGTTTGACCTTGAGGGACCAGATGCTCAAGCGGTTACGATGAAGCCGGCACCTAAACTGGGCAATGGCACAGGCGATTTTGAAGAACTTGCCTTTGAAATGGCCGAAGTATACGAACTTGCGTTGCTTCGGGATGTGCCATTTTCAGAATTTGAGAATGAAAGTAATGGTAAAGTACTCAAGACATGCGGACGTCTAAAAAAACTCTCCTATAAAAGTGGGCCTCGTAAACGTCCAAGTGATGCAGGCCCTACTCCCGGCAACATATTCCGAGGCATCGGAAGCGGTGTTACCGATGGCCCTTATATCTCCCAGTTTTTGTTAATTGGGAATAAGGCTTTTGGAAAAGACATTACGGATGGGGTTATCCAATATGGAGCCCAGACCATAGATCAGAAAGTTCCAGAGGCTAAAAAAGGTCATGATTATATGACGACATGGGATGAATGGCGGGATGTTCAAGATGGAGAAGATGTCAATGATGGTGATCCTATTAAGAATGGGCAAGACTATGTGCCGAATAACAAGAACCCTAATCGGCGGTTTATAAGCACCCCTCGCGACCTGGCCACTTATGTCCATTTCGATGCGCTGTATCAGGCTTATCTGAATGCGGCATTAATTCTTTTGTCCATGAAAGCACCATTTGATTCGGGATTTGCGCCATTGCACGGACAAGATAACGATGATACAAACGTTGAAGGCTTTGCGCTTTATGGCGGGCCCCACATTCTGACTCTGGTAACTGAAGTTGCAACACGCGCCCTGAAAGCAGTGAGGTACCAGAAGTTCAATAAACATCTTCGCCTACGCCCGGAAGCATTGGCTGCTCGGATTGAAAAGGCAAAAGACATTGATGGTGACGAAAAAGGTGTGTTTACTAAATTCCACGAAGCAGTCAATGCAGGAGGGACAGTTGATGAGATACAGGGTAAATCTCGTATCACTGATGCCGTCCCCGGGGCAATAAACAGGGGAGCAGACAATGGTGCACTTCTCCCAATGGCATTCAGGGAAGGATCACCAATGCACCCAAGTTATGGGGCTGGGCATGCAACGGTGGCTGGGGCATGTGTGACCGTATTAAAGGCGTTCTTTGATACCAGCACGGTGCTTGGAAGGAAGGGTGGCAAAGTTGGTTTCTGGCCGCAAGACAAGATAGACAAGTTGCCATCATCGAACAAGATAGATTTTGTAGCTTATCAGCCTGTTCCCCCTGCGCTGAATACACTGGCACTGGTCACAGAACCTCCTTCCCTCACCATGGAAGGCGAACTGAACAAACTGGCGGCCAATATTTCCATTGGGCGCAATATGGCCGGAGTGCATTACTACTCCGACTATTATGACAGTCTGCTTATGGGTGAGGAAATTGCCATTGGGATACTTGAAGAACAATCCCTTTGCTATACGAAAGACCCATTCGCCATGTCATTGAGGAAGTTTGATGGCACGGGAATTAGGATTAATATTAAAGGCGATTAGAAATCGCCGAGTTGCCATCCAACCCTGAAGTATGTTAGGATTCTGTCTACTGCTTCGGGTTGCGCTGGCAACAAAACTTTGGTAAACAAAACATGAAAGGAACTCATCATGAACACGAACAATTTAATCTGGGCTGAGGTAGCACTTGTTTTCTTTTTGGTTTTATTAATCGCTGCTGCATACTTTCGATCTTGGAAATCAAATGATGCTTTATTACGGGGGCTGGCTCTTCCCGCAGGGACTGTCCGGTCAATTCTGGCTTTGTGGGTGGTCGGCTCTTATGTCATTTTTATTTTCTTTGGCGCCGAGGCGATTAATGAAGTGATGAAGGGTAAGGGTGGTGATGTTGATGATAGCATGAATATCTATCAGCATGGAGTATCAGCCCTTACGGGCATTGTTGGCACCGTGCTGGGGTTTTATTTTGGCAGTCGCACTGCAACCCCTAAACCTCCTCCTGCCTCATAGCGCGCCTCATATTTGCAAAAATCGTATATTTTTTATGCGATAATCCGAAAACTGCTTTTTATATCAAACGAAGGGAAAGGGAAAATGAAAAACATTATTTGTTTATTTGGTGTTTTGTGCCTGCTTACAATCAGCGGGCAATTCACGGATGAGGCTGTCGCCGCTAGGTCTTGCCAACAATGGATCGGTGATGGCAATGGTTATGAGCATAACAGGTGCTTGGAGCAGAAAAGTGTGGAGGAGGATGCTTATCATGGTAGATTATGCCAACAATGGATCCTTCATGGCAATGGTTCTGAGCATAAAAGGTGCTTGGAACGGCGAAGCATGGACGAGTAAATGCTGAAGGGATTGCTTTGTAAGCAATGATTTTCAAGCACTATCAGCGGCAGCGCAACACCTGCCGCTAACCTTTTTTATTGACCACGAGGAAAGATTATGAAACACTTATTTTTTGCACTTACCATTGCATTGCTTAGCGCATCAGCGGCAACCACCGCTTGGAGCCAGCAGACCACACCGACCGAGCAGGAAACCAAAGAGTTCATT
>JBPCWX010000074.1:0-1855 GCA_051009095.1 Gammaproteobacteria bacterium
GTGGCGGAGTGGTTACGCAGCGGCCTGCAAAGCCGTGGACCCCGGTTCGATTCCGGGCGTGGCCTCCAGCAATCAGAAAAAAGAGCATAAAATCATCTTGGCGATTGGCGCAAGCTCTGATATACCCGCCTCACCAATATGGTAACATTTCCCCAGTAGCTCAGTTGGTAGAGCAAACGGCTGTTAACCGTTCGGTCGCTGGTTCGAGTCCGGCCTGGGGAGCCATCGTTTTTTATTATTTCTCGGCGTTGTTTAGCCATATTAATCTTCCATGAGATCGTAATCTTCCTTAAAAGCCCCACATTCGGGGCAATACCAGTCTTCGGGAATATCTTCAAATTTCGTATTCGGGGCGATGCCACTATCAGGGTCACCTTCAGCCTCATCATAAATGTGGCTACAATACCGACATTTGTATTTTTTCATGATGCGCCGATTGGTTGCTGGTTTGACGTAATATTATAGGTTGGCTGAATTTGCAGGCCGTGGACTTCAGCGAGGTCACGCTCTCTGATTTCATCCTCCAATAAGTGCCATAATTTGGCATTATTATAAAATGGTGTCGTTGGCCACAGATGATGGATTAAATGATGATTTTGATATTGCAGTAACGGGGTTAATATGCGTTCACCGCCGGTTCTAACAAGCGTTGCAAGTGTGAAATTATCGCTCTGTTTTAGATTCCTCCCCGGATTCGGCCAATGTGCATGAGGCAACCAAAAAAAGGCATATCCCATGCCGATAAATCCCAGCCGAGACGGAATAAGCCAAAGCATCACCAACTCAACGCCATATCCCAAAGCCACCACCGCAATCAAAAACGCACAGCCTCCAATCATAAAGGGCAGCGAGTCTTTAAGCACTTTTTTTGTTTGTGGGTTAGACCATTTGATAGCCCGCCAGCCATAATATAAATCAATGCTCATCCACCGAAAGGGCAACAGCCAAAGCGAACCGTGACTCCAAATATCGGGGTCTTTGTCATGGTCATTGGTAAACCGATGGTGTTCCATATGCGCCCATTTGAAAAATGTCATCGCCGAAAATGGCGAAAAGATGGAAAGAGCCACCTGACCAATCCAATCATTTATCCATTTTGTTGAACTAATGGATGAATGGGCACTATCATGCATGACTGAAAAGAAGAAATAATAAATAAATGCATTGGTAAGCAGACCAACCCAAAGAGGCAAATCAGCAAGAACACATAATAAATTAATCAATAAAACGGGTAAAATCGTGAAGACAGCCAGCATAATTGTTGGCATCGCCCATTTGGGGGTTGTCGTCAATGCTATAAAAGCCGCCTTTTTCTCATCAAGAATTCGCACCGAATTCGGCCGCCCCAAATCTATTGGTTGCGTTGCTTTCTTACTCATAGAATTATCCTCCTACCTATTTATTCATCCCAATTCGGACGGATATAATTTATTAATTTAACAATGTTCATTTTACTTAAATTCCCCCAAATAGTCAAAACCTTCATCTTCTTATTATTGTTCAATCGGTTATTTTTTGCGTTTGGGTGGTTGGCGCGTGGCGGGGTCAACTGGCACCATCTCTACGACGATATTTTTGCCAACCGCAAATTCGGTGCGCACCCACCGCCCTTGTGCGGTGTACCAAATATCTATTTTTAGCTTTCCCTGCGTATGAAACCGCTCGGCTTCTACATTACCTTGATAGGTTGGCACTGTTTCGCGTCCCACATAAGTTACTTCCATCGGGAAAACGCGCCCATCTTGGGTGTTGACAATTTGCTTTTGCCGCACAAAAAGCGGATTAAAATAAGTGGTGGATATAATGTCAGGCGGCAATTCACCCATGCGCCGACTGGCATTTTCTATCAATTTGC
>JBPCWX010000075.1:0-1974 GCA_051009095.1 Gammaproteobacteria bacterium
GCGCGGCATCTCCGAATCGCCCAATGGCTCTATTTTGATGGAGCGTTCGCTGCTGGGCTGGAAAGAGTTTGAAATGGAAGTGGTGCGTGATGCCGCCGATAATTGCATTATTGTCTGCGCCATTGAAAATATGGATCCGATGGGCGTGCATACCGGCGATTCCATTACCGTGGCGCCGGCACAAACCCTCACCGATAAAGAATATCAGCGGATGCGCGATGCGGCCATTGCCGTCCTGCGCGAAATTGGCGTTGACACCGGCGGTGCCAATGTGCAGTTTGCCGTCAATCCGCAAAATGGCGATATGGTGGTAATTGAAATGAATCCGCGGGTGTCGCGCTCGTCAGCGCTGGCTTCCAAGGCGACCGGTTTTCCCATTGCCAAAGTCGCCGTCAAACTGGCCATCGGCTACACGCTGGACGAAATTAAAAATGACATTGCCGGCGGTGCGCCGGCATCTTTTGAACCGTCCATTGATTATATTGTGACCAAAATTCCGCGCTTTGACTTTGACAAATTCGCCCCCACGCCCGATTTATTGACCACGCAAATGAAGTCGGTTGGCGAAGTGATGGCGATTGGGCGCACCTTTGCCGAATCCCTGCAAAAAGCGGTGCGCGGTTTGGAGACGGGTAATAATGGGCTTAATTCCATGCTGCCATTGTTTGATGCCGAGATGCCGCTGGATGATGACAGCCGCCAGCATTATGCGGCAAAACAGGAATTGTCGATGGATGGCATCATCGCGCGCATTCGCACAAACTTGTCGCGCCCCAATTCCAAGCGTTTATTTTGGCTGGCTGACGCTTTTCGCTTTAATTTTTCGCTGGCTGAGGTTTATGCGCTGTGCAAAATTGACCCTTGGTTTTTGGCGCAGATTCAAGAACTGGTGGACGCCGAAGCGGACATGCGCCGCCGTTTTTATGCGTCTCGGCACGAAGCCGCACTGCCGCCGCAAGACTTGCTCGAGTGGAAGCGGCAAGGTTTTTCTGATGCCCGCATTGCTCAGTGCATCGGTTATGGCCAGGGGGAAGTCGGCGTGCGCGCACAGCGGGAGGCGCTCGGCATTCATCCTGTTTTTAAGCGCATTGACACCTGCGCCGCCGAATTTCCAACGGCTACGGCATATTTGTATTCCACCTATGAGGAGGAATGCGAATTGCGCCCGACTGATAATAAAAAAATAATTATCTTAGGCAGCGGCCCAAACCGCATCGGACAGGGCATTGAGTTTGATTATTGCTGCGTGCATGGCGTTATGGCGCTAAAAGAAGCGGGCTATGAAACCATTATGGTTAACTGCAATCCAGAGACGGTGTCGACGGATTATGACATTGCCGACCGTTTATTTTTTGAGCCGCTTACCGCAGAAGATGTGTGGGAGATTATCCGCCAAGAAAAACCGGCGGGGGTGATTGTGCAGTTTGGCGGGCAAACGCCGCTGGCTATTGCTCATGAATTAGAAGCCGCCGGAGCGCCCATTATCGGCACGTCGGTGCAAGCCATTGAGCGTGCCGAATCGCGGGAATTATTCCAAAAACTGCTGCATGAATGCGGACTACGGCAGCCGGCCAATGATACCGTGCAATTTATGCGGGGGGAATCTGCGCCGGGGACGGCGCCCGATATGCTCCCGATTGCACGGGAAGAAAAAAAGCGGCAGGCGTTAATTTCCGCCGCCCAAATCGGTTATCCGCTGGTGGTGCGCCCGAGTTATGTATTGGGCGGCAAATCCATGCGGTTGGTTTATGGCGAAAAAGAATTGCGTGAATATCTGGACCTGACGCCGCATTCAGATATTTTGCTGGATAAATTTTTGGACAATGCCATTGAAGTTGATGTGGACGCCGTGGCCGATAAACAAGGTGCGTGTTTGGTGGCGGGGGTCATGGAGCACATTGAGCGGGCGGGCATTCATTCGGGCGATTCGGCGTGTTCCCTGCCGCCTTATACGCTGTCCGCTGAGTTGGTTGC
>JBPCWX010000076.1:0-10840 GCA_051009095.1 Gammaproteobacteria bacterium
TCGGGGATGTGGGCGAAAACAAAATAACTGATAATGGCGGCAGCCATAATCTCTGAATAATGAAACAAGGCAACCAGTGACGCATTCGCCAAGCGGCAAGCGGCGGCAATCGCCCAATGACCGCCCGCCGCAAAAATGCCCATCAATCCTAACAGCAGCCATTCTTCCACATTGGGCGGCTGCCAGACAAAAACGGTAAAAGGCGTCACGCATAACAAACCCGCCAAGCCAGTCCCCCACGTGAGCAGCAAAGGAGAACCGCGCACCGATGAGGCGCGCGTAAAAATAATGTAGCCGCCAAAAGAAAAAGCGGCCAAAAGCGAAAATAAAATAGTGGGCTGATAGGCGCCGCTTCCCGGCCGCAAAACAATCATCACCCCGCCAAAAGCCACCAGCCCCGCCAACAAACGGCGGCGGCGCAAAGGCTCACCCAAAAAAATCGCCGCCATAAACATCACTAAAATGGGCTCAATAAAAAATACCGCAATGGCATCGGGTATGGGATTATCACGAATGGCGGCAAAATAAAAGACCGTCGACAATAGGAGTAAAACGCCGCGGGCGCCATGACCCAAAAACGACTTCCTAGTGAATGACAGCGGAGTGCGCCTTGCCAGCCAATATGCCGCCGGAGCCAAAAAAACGGCATGAAAGAAAAAACGCCCCCATACCACTTGCGTCAAAGGCACTGTCTCCGTCAAGATTTTTGCTATCGTATCCATGGAGGCCACCAGCACCACCCCCAGCATCATCATCGCAAAAGCGACCGGCAGATTGTCTCGAGAAGGCGCGTTCATTGCCGCCATCGCGCCGCCGGCGTTGCGTCAAATAAAAAAGTCGCGATTTTTCTGGCGCTGAGATTCACAAAAATTGCCCGCATAGCGTAAAATATCATGTTTTATCACTTTAATTTAAAACAGATGGAATTAACTGGCGCAGAAATTGTCATTCGCTCACTATGGGAAGAAAAGGTGGAACATATCTTTGGCTATCCCGGCGGAGCCGTGCTTTTTATTTATGATGAGATTTTCAAACAAAAGAAAGTCAAACATATCTTGGTGCGCCATGAGCAGGGCGCAGCGCATGCCGCTGACGCATATGCGCGCGCCACCGGCAAACCCGGCGTGTGTTTGGTCACTTCCGGCCCAGGGCTAACCAACGCCGTCACCGGCATTGCCACCGCCCATATGGACTCTATTCCGCTGGTGGTTATTTCCGGCCAAGTGCCCACCCACGCCATCGGGCAAGACGCTTTTCAAGAAGCCGACACGGTCGGCATCACCCGCCCCTGCACCAAATACAATATTCTGGTCAATCGCGTGGAAGATATTGCCCCGGCCATTCATAAAGCTTTTCACATCGCCACCACCGGACGCCCGGGGCCGGTGCTGGTGGATATTCCCAAAGATTTAACCGCACAAAAAACAACTTTTTCTTATCCGCAAAGCCCGCCCAAACTGCGCTCGTATAAACCCGTCCAAGGCGGCCACCGCGGACAAGTTGGGCGGGCGCTCAAATTAATCAAAGACGCCAAACGATTAATGGTGTATTCCGGCGGCGGCGTTATTTTGGGCAATGCCAGCGGCGACCTGAGCAAACTGGTAAAAAAACTCAAAGCGCCGGTAACCAACACCTTGATGGGATTGGGCGCATATCCGGCGACGGATAAACAATTTTTGGGCATGCCCGGAATGCACGGCACCTATGAAACCAATATGGCCATGCAGCATTGCGATGTGCTGTTGGCAGTGGGCGCGCGATTTGACGACCGCGTTATTGGCGACCCCGAACATTTTGCCCAAGTCAAACGCAAAATTATTCATATTGATGTGGATCCATCGTCCATTTCCAAGCGGGTGCGCGTCGATGTGCCGATTGTTGGCGAGGTGTCCGCAGTGCTGCAGACGCTCAATGAAGCGTTGCCCGGCAATCTGCCCGCCGCCAAAGATATGGCGGCGTGGTGGGAGCAGATAGAAAAATGGCGCGCCAAAAATTGCCTCAAATACAAAACCAACGCCGATGTTGTCAAACCGCAGCAAGTCATTGAGGCATTGTACAAAGTGACCCAAGGAGACGCCTTTATCACTTCCGATGTGGGACAGCATCAAATGTGGGCGGCGCAATACTACAAATTTAACCAGCCGCGCCGCTGGATTAATTCTGGCGGTTTGGGGACCATGGGCTTTGGGCTGCCCGCCGCCATGGGCGTGCAAATTGCCCACCCCGAGGCCACGGTTGCTTGCGTCACCGGCGAGGCCAGCATCATTATGTGCATTCAAGAATTATCCACCTGTAAGCAATATCGCCTGCCGGTTAAAATTATTAATTTAAATAACCGCTACATGGGCATGGTGCGGCAGTGGCAGGAGTTTTTTCATGGCAACCGTCATGCCGAGTCATATATGGACGCGCTACCCGATTTTGTCAAACTGGCGGAAAGTTATGGCCATGTTGGGATGCGGATAGAAAAACCGGGGGATGTTGAACACGCCTTGCGCGAAGCCTTTGACCGCAAAAATGATTTGGTGTTTATGGACTTTGTGACCGACCAGACAGAAAATGTGTATCCGATGGTGGCGGCGGGCAAGGGTTTGTCGGAAATGGTGTTAGCGGAGGATTTATAATCATGCGGCGTATTTTGTCAGTGTTGGTGGAAAATGAGCCCGGTGCCTTGGCGCGCGTGTCGGGCTTGTTTTCGGCGCGCGGTTATAACATTGAATCTTTGACGGTGGCTCCAACAGAAGACGGCACCTTATCGCGGATGACGGTGGTGACTGCCGGCGATGATGCCATCATTGAGCAAATCACCAAACAAGTCAACAAACTGATAGAAGTGTTTAAGGTAACGGATATTACCGAAGCGCAACACATTGAACGGGAGTTAATGCTGGTAAAAGTGCACGCCGAAGGCGACGGGCGCGAAGAGATGAAGCGTTTAGCGGATATTTTTCGCGGTGCGATTGTGGGCGTGACGGCGCAAACCTATATCATTCAAATTACCGGCAACCGCCAAAAACTAAACGCTTTTTTGGCGGCGGTGGGCATGAAAAATATTATAGAAACCGCCCGCACTGGGGTGTGCGGCATGGCGCGCGAAAAATAGCAGCAAAATTTCTCTTAACCTTTGCGGTGAACAGATGCGTCATGTTATAATCGCGAAAGGAACGCAATCATGGCCAAAAAATCACATCCCTATATTGACGCGCTCAAAATCAGCGCGCTCATTTTTTTCGTCCTGACACTGGTCATTGTTTTTCTTGCCTTGTATGTCAATGCGGTTGCCAAAGAAAATCAAACCATTGACCCGGCGCGTGTGGAAAAAAACCTAACACCGCCCGGCCACCTGTATTCACGCTGATTGTTTGGCGGTGTCTGTTTAATGCCGCCACTGCAACTGACACCTGATGGCAGTTTGCGCCACCTCATCACTTTGGCGGGGTTGCCTCAGAGTTTACTGCATGATATTTTTAGCGATGCGGATTTTTTCGCCAAAGGCGATGCGCCCAGGTTGCTGGCGGGCAAATTATTGGTGAATATATTTTTTGAAAGCAGCACCCGCACGCGCGCTGCGTTTGAGGCGTCCGCCAAACAACTTGGCGCCGATGTCATCAATTTAGATCAAATCACCATGGCCGGCGACACTAAGCGCGAATCGTTATCCGACACGGTGCGCACCGTAGCGGCCATGGGTGCGGCGGGCATTGCTTTGCGGCATTCAAAGCATGGCGCGGCGGCGGAAGCGGCGGCGGCGGCGACGGAGGGGGTGGCAGTTATTAACGGCGGGAATAATTGCGAGGCGCACCCGACACAGGGATTGACTGATGCTTATACTTTGCGCGAGCGTTTTGGTGAGGACTTTTCGGGTTTGGCGGTGGCGATTGTGGGCAATGTATTGCATTCGCGGGTGGCGCGTTCCGACCTGCATGTCTTGCGGATTATGGGAGCGTCTGATATTCGGCTGATTGGGCCTAAAAATCTTTGCCCTCCTTTTTTAGCCGAAGAATTAGGTGCGCCGGTATTTGACGATATGGAAGAAGGTTTGAGCGGTGCTGATGTTATTATTTTATTGCGCATCCAGCGCGAGAGGTTGCAAGCCGCCTTGCCGGTGGCGGATTATTTTGCTCAATATGGCATGACGGAGCAGCGGCTGTCGCGGATAAAAAAAGACGCCATGATTTTGCATCCAGGACCGATTAACCGCGGGATAGAAATATCCGATGCGGCGGCAGACAGTGCGCAATCTTTCATTTTGCGGCAGGTAACCAACGGTATGGCTATTCGCAAAGCAGTGCTGTCGCGTTTATGCGGCCGCTAAATCAAGGCCAAATTATGATGTCAGAAACAGTCATTGAAGCGCGTGGGTTGCGCAAGTGTTATCAGGAAATAACAGTATTGGACGGTGTCGCTGTGCGTGCCGATAAAGGTGAAGTCATCAGTATTTTAGGCCCGTCAGGGTCAGGCAAAAGCACGCTGTTGCGTTGTTTAAATGTGTTGGAGACGCCGGACGACGGTATTTTGCAGGTGTGTGGCGAAAACATTGCCCTGCGGCCAACAGTGCCCGCACAACTGCGGCGGCTGCGGACGCGCGCCCCCATGGTATTTCAGCATTTTAATTTATGGCCACATTTGACGGCTTTGGACAATGTGGCGATGCCGCCCCAGTTGGCATTGGGGCTAACACGGCGCGCCGCGCAAAGTCTGGCGGCGGAGATGCTGAACAAAGTTGGCTTGGCCGAACGGGGCAATTATTTTCCATCACACTTATCGGGCGGGCAGCAGCAGCGGGTGGGCATTGCACGGGCACTGGCTTTGTCGCCACAAGTCATTTTGTTTGATGAGCCTACCTCGGCTTTGGATCCGGAATTGATTGGCGACGTGCTGCGGGTTATGAAACAACTGGCGGCAGAGCAAGTGACCATGATTATAGTAACGCATGAAATAGATTTTGCCCGCGAATTATCAGACCGTATATTATTTTTGGCGGACGGCGAAGTATGCGTCGACGGCACGCCGGCGGAAATTTTTTCTTCCCAACATCCGCGATTACAGCGTTTTTTATCTCACAGGCAATAGCCAAATTATGGCTTAGGCATGAGCATTTAATGGTTTTGCCAAATTGCTGATGCCAAAATTTTATCGCCCACGCCGAAAAATACGGTCAAAATAACCGCGTTCTATTTGCTGCCAGCACGGCCGACCGTGATTGCACGCGCCAGAACGTTCCGTTTCTTCCATTTTTCGCAGCAGCGCATTCATTTCATCCAAGGATAATCGGTGATTCGCCCGCACCGCAGCATGACATGCCACAGAAGACAAAGCGTGATCGCGCAAAACTTCCGTTTCATCGGCAGTAGCGGCCTGCACAACAGCGTCCAACATTTCTGTCAGTAATATCGCCGGATCGGCACGGGAAGCAATAACAGACGCTATCTCGCGCACTTCGCCCGCCCCGTCCGCGGTAAGCACCGCCGTGATACCAAGCAAAGATTCGCTGTGTTCGGCGAGTGCCGCCGCCTGCAAAGGCGACAATGCTGCAGTCGCCGGAAGCAGCAAAGCCTGCATGGTTAAACGTCCAGCACTGTGTGCCGTTTTCAATTCTTCGTACAAAATTCGCTCATGCGCAGCGTGCATATCCACCACCACCAAACCTTCGCTGTTTTCGGCAATAAGATAAATATCATGCAGCTGCCCCAAGGCACGCCCCAGCATATCGCCGGCAAAAAGCACCGGGGATTGTTTTACCCCCTGAAACATTTGTCGCCATTCCTCTATTGCCTGTTTGCTCCCGCTCGGCGGCGGCGTTGTTGGCGACGGAGCGGCAAAATTTGGCGTCGACGGAGTGGCAGAGATGTGCGGCGCAGTCGCGGTTTGATTACCGACTGCGGCGGGTAACGTGTCCCCTTTTGCCGGCATTCCCAAAGGCTTGGCCAGCGCACGCTCCACGGCTCGGCGGACAAAATCAAAAATCGCCCGCGGCTCGGCAAAACGAACTTCCAATTTTGCGGGATGCGTATTGACATCAACCGCCATTGGCGGTATTTCCAAAAACAGCGCGTAGCCGGGTTCGCCATCATGCGCCATGCCGCGCAAAGCATCCGATACGGCACGGCGAACAACGCGGTCGCGGACAAAACGCCCGTTAACATAAAAAAACTGCCCAATACTTTTGCCCGTTGCGCCCAAAGTGGGGGCAAAAATATCGCCGCATAACTGCAATGCTCCAGCATCGGCTTGGACTGGCAGCGTATAGCCGCGCACCCGCGGAAATATTTGCCCTAAGCGTTCGGCATGAGTCGCTGCCGCCGCCACCGCCAACCGCTCACGCCCGTTGGCGGACAACATAAAAGCCGTTGTCGGTGCGGACAAGGCGGCGACCATGATGGCGTTTAAGCAATGCGCCCCTTCCGTTGTCGGCGTCCGCAAAAAACGCCGCCGCGCTGGAATATCGGCAAATAAGCTGCGTGCTTGCACAATAGTTCCCACTGCCATTGGCTGCGGGCGCGGAGACTCCATTTGCGGCGTGTAAATATAACCATGTGCAGTAATGGCGGTGCGGCTGGCGATAGAAAAATCCGATACCGCCGCCAAGCTTGCCAGTGCCTCACCCCGAAAGCCAAATGTGGAGATGGCGGAAAAATCCTCCAAATTTTCAATTTTGCTGGTAGCGTGGCGCAGCAATGCACAGGGCAAATCATCGGCAACAATTCCTTCGCCGTCATCGCGCAATTCCAACAAATCCACGCCGCCCCCTTCAATAACCGCCTGCACCGAGGCCGCGCCGGCATCCAAGGCGTTTTCCATTAATTCTTTGAGGGCCGCGGCGGGCCGTTCAATGACCTCACCTGCTGCCACCTGATTGGCAACGGCTGGAGGCAGTTGTTTAATACGTCTGTTTACCATTTTTTTCACAAGGGTCTTGCTGCATATAAATTTCTACACCGTTGGCGATAGCGGCCGCCATTTTTTGCTGAAAGTTTTTATCATGTAATTTGCGCTCTTCCTGCGGGTTGCTGATAAATGCCGTTTCCACAAGAATAGAGGGCACCACTGGCGATTTGAGGACGGCAAAACCAGCGAACTCGGTATTATTTTTATGTAATTTATTGATTTTAGCAATTTCTTTTCGCACTGCGGTGGCAAGGCGGCGCGACGCGGCGGCACTGCCGTCTTTGTGGAAAGGCATAATAAATTGCGCCTCGGTGTTTAAGCCACCGATGATGTCGGCGTTGTTGGCATGCGCCGCTAACCGCCGCGCCAATTTGGAACTGGCGCCTTTTTGGGATAAAACATACACAGAGGAACCTCTGGCTCGGCGCGACTTAACGGAGTCAGCATGAATGGATAAAAAGGCATCGGCATTAAGTCTTTGGGCAATTTCGGCACGTTTGCTCAGCGGCACAAACCTATCACTATCGCGAGTTAGAAAAGCGCGCATGTTGGGGCGGTTGTCAATTTCTTTTTTGAGAAAATGTGAAATGGCAAGAACAACATTTTTTTCATAATTTTGGTTGGGGCTGACGGCGCCCGGATCTTCACCACCGTGGCCGGGGTCTATGACTACATAGCAAACACGGGTTGTGTCCAGCTGCAGCGATGAAATGAGTTCGCCCAGCGGGTCGGGCAGTTTTTTCGGGATAAGGTCCAAGACCAAGCGGTGGGCGTAATTGCCGACTGGTTGGATGCGGCTTACGGTGTATTTTACTTCTTCGCCGAGGGTGAAGACAAAGCGCAATGTTTTTTGGTCATACCGCCCGACGTGAAATTGCCGCAAATAATCAGCATCCCGCAAATCGGCATTATTGATGACCTCTGGCAAGGCGGCGCCATTGACAACATCCAACACCAGACGAGGCGGATTGGTAATACTGTCAATGATCTTAAACTCCGCCAAAGCGGGCGTTTCAATAACCAAGCGGGTATTGGTAGCAGTGGGCCAAAGACGGGCTTTGAGGTCGGCGGCATGGGCATGCCCCGAAAATAACAAACATAATAACAGCCATGCTATTTTTATGCTGTCAAATTTTTTGCCGTTTTGCGCGGGGTGCCGAGCGTCAACACTCATCACACCGTGCTTCGCGATTTTACGCATAGATAATGGTTGCGGAGAACATAAAAACATAGCCATACCATGATTTTACGCTATCATACCGCCCAATCTCTCAAGTGATCAATACGTCTCAGTCCGCTTTGGTGGCGGATTTCTTACCCAGCACCTCCGCAATAACAGTTGTTATCACCTTCGCCTGCTTAGGCGTAAAATCAGCAGCAATCAGTTTCTCATTGGTGGCAAGGGTGTCCATGACTCCATTCACCGCCTCCGCAATAGCAGTCGTTATCACCTTCGCCTGCTCAGGCGTAAGACCAGCGGCAATCAGTTTCTCATTGGTGGCAAAGGTGTCCATAACTCCATTGTAATACTATTGGCCAAAAAAACCAAAAAGTGCAACCGTGGCGATAATCAGACCAGCTGCGGATAATACCCGATTGGTCAATCGCGTCTCCAAGCTGGCAATGTCCGTTTTCAATTCCAACTTCAATTCGGCTATGTCCGATTTCAATTCTGACTTCAATTCAGCAATATCCAACTTGGTCGCCATGCCAGCAGTGTCCGACTCTAATTGGGTCTCCAATTTGGCAAGGTCCGATTTTGTCGCCATGTCAGCAACGTCCGCTTTGGTGACGTATTCCAAATCCGCAATAGCAGTCATTATCGCCTTCGCATGATCAGGCATAATACCAGCGGCAATCAGATTCTCATTGATGGTAAGGGTATCCATGACTCCATTGTAATACTATTTGCTAAAAAAAACAAATCGGCAATTCGCATTCGCCTGCTCAGGCGTAAGACCAGCGGCAATCAGTGTCTCATTGATGGCACGAGCGTCCATGACTCCATTGTATACTATTTGCTAAAAAAGCCAACCGCGGCGATAATCAGAGCAGTTGCGGATGATCCAAATATGAACATTTGCACTTTCAATTCGGAAATGCTTTTATCCAATCTGGCTATGTCCGATTTCAATTCTGACCTCAATGCGGCTATGTCCGATTTCAATTCGGCAATGTCCGTTTTCAATTCTGACCTCATGCGGCAATGTCCGTTTTCAATCCGGTAATATCCGACTTGGTCGCCATGTCAGCAACGTCCGCTTTGGTGACATAATCCTTACCACTTGCCGACTCCGCAATAGCAGTCATTATCGCCTTCGCATGCTCAGGCGTAATACCAGCGGCAATCAGATTCTCATTGGTGGCAAAGGTGTCCATAACTCCATTGTAATACTATTTGCTAAAAAAACTAAATCGGCAATTCGCCTTCGCCTACTTCGGCGTAAAATCAGAGGCAATCAGTTTCTCATTGATGGCAAGGGTGTCCATGACTCCATTTTAATACTATTTGCCAAAAAAACTAAATCGGCAATCAATGATAAAAAAAAGGGTGCTTGCGCACCCTTTTTTTGTGTGGTTTTTGACCCGATTAGAAATCGTGACGCAAACCGATGGAGACATAATCGTCCACTGTCGAGCCCGGAGTATCATCGTCGCGAGCGACGTATTCAGCCCAAACCCGGGAATTTACCCCCAAGTCGTACTGAACACCAAATATGGCAGCTGAGTTGTCAACACCACTATCCTGATTTTCCCAGACAACATAGAAACTGGTTTGGTTAACACTCATGACACCAGACAAAGAGGTGGTTTTCACATCTTCAGCTTCATCACTTATGTCCCCGCTGTTATCCGCACCATACCAGCCATTGACATTCCAATTATCCTGACCATAGCCAAGACGTATTGCCCAATTATTGGCATCATCAACACCCGTACCAGGTACACCCCCAACATTTGTAATAGTGATCAAACTATCCGGCGCATTGGAATAAGAACCAGCAGCAGTTAAACCGCCGAAAGCATACTGGGCCGAAGCTGTCCATTCATCCAGATCGTTGTCATCATTCCCACCTACCATGTTAAGCATGAAAGAACCTTGGAAGCCACTTAAGTCAGGCGAGGTGTATTGAACAACATTGCTGGCACGCCCGACATAAGCAAAATTACCACTACCGTAATTAGCAATATCCGTCACGCCATACACCCAGTTATAGGCGTTAGCCCAAATACTGCCAAACACAGCTTCACCGAAAGTGCCACGCAAGCCAACTTGTCCAAGACGTGTTCTCAATCCGCCGCCGTTATTAATGCTGACGGCTGCCTCGTACTGATAGAAGCCTTCCAAGCCGCCGCCCAAATCATTGGTGCCGCGAACGCCAAAACGGCTGAATGCGTCTTCAATCTGAGAAGTGGCATCTTCATTCTGTCCAGAATCATATGCCGCGCGAATGGAGGCATAAAAACCTTCGGACGCAGAAGTATACTGCATCCCTGAGGTATCCTGTGCCGCAAACGCACTCGGTGTAGCCAGCGCACCAGCGATGGCAAGAACAATTGCTTTCTTTTTCATTGTTTTCTCCTTTTTAGAGTAAATAAAAAAATTAAATTCCGAACCCTTTTACAAGCCCAAAATTATCTAACAAGGTGAATCATAGTCGCATTTTCTCCTAATGTAAAGATAAAAACAACAAAAATATCTGCGGTGTTGTTTTTTTACACAACCTTTTGCATCGGCATAAAACGCCCTATTCAAACAAACGGACATATTCACGGTGAATAAATCTGCGGTTGCGGGCGTAGTCGGTAAATTCCTGCAAAATACCGCAATCATTTATCCGCGCAATCAGATTATTGGCCACCTGATAAGTCACACCCGTCAATTCTTCGGCATCCTTGACCGATATAATCGGGCGTTGATATAAGTAATCCAGGACCCGATGGCCATTGC
>JBPCWX010000077.1:0-4237 GCA_051009095.1 Gammaproteobacteria bacterium
CGTGGATACCCCATCATTTCAACTTAAGAATCGGCAATATTAATGAAAATGATAGTAGAACCGAATGGGATGGCACTCAGCCCACTGGGGCATTGGTGAATGAAGATCCATCTGTTCCTGTCGGTAGCATTTTCAGTTCTTCGCCAAAATGGGGTGCGGTGGCGACCTTCACCCCCAAAGATGCCGATGGCAATCAATTTGAATATCGAATTACCGAAAAAGTAGACGGTTTTGCTGCTTATGTTGGTATAAATGCCGTAACTGGTGAATTATGGCTGGGCGATGGTTTCAATTATGAATCGCTTACCAACCCCAATGTCACCTTCACTATCTATGCCCGCGGCATATCTGGTCCGGGCGATCCAGCTGGTGGTGCGGTGTCAGATACTATTACCCTTTCGGGCAAAGATGGCTATATAAGCACGCTATTCGTGCTTTCCATCGCCAATGTGAATGATGAATCAATGTCATGGGCGGGGGTTAAATCATCCGCCGCCATCAGCGAAACCGCTGGGGTGGAAGACCAAGAATTAATAACCGACCCCACCGATTATAAAATTATTGCCACCCTAACCCCCAAAGACCCTGATGGCGATGGGTTTAGATATGCGATTGATAGGGGCAAGGACCAACAATGGCTATTTGATGATATTGGCACCGATGGCGTGTTGAAATTAAAATATAATTTGGATTATGAATCAACAGTTTGGACTGGCAATGTGGTAAAAACCACCATCTGGGCTACTGGCACGGGCGGTGGCGATGCGGTAGGTAGTAGGGGAACAGCATGGGTGCCCCACGAATTCGCCCTAACTATTTTGAATGTTGAAGAAGATAGTAGCACCGATGGCATAAATAATTCAGGCATATCATGGGATGGGGTATCGGCATCCGCCGCCATCAGCGAAACCACTGGGGTGGAAAACCAAAGCGAATTGACCGAGGCAAATTATAAAACTATCGCTACCCTAACCCCCAAAGATGATGATGGCGATGGGTTTCAATATGGTATAGAGGGCGATCAAGCCGATCTATTTACTATCGGCAGCGATGGGGAATTGAAATTAAAATATAATTTGGATTATGAATCAAACCTCTATCCCCCTGTGATAAAAATTGCTATTTGGGGGCATGGCACATCAGGCGGCACAGCAGGTGGGGTTGGTGCTGGCACGGCATGGCGACCGCACGAATTCACCCTAACCATTTTGAATGTTGGAGAAAATACCAATGTAACCGCATGGTCTGGCACCCAGCCATCATTCGTAACGGTGAATGAGGATACTACCGTTGGTGATGGCTATTTTGAAGTTGAGGGTAAGCCACCCATCGCCATTGCCACCTTTACCCCGATCGATGCCGATGGTGATCAATTTGAATATGTTATAAGAGATTATTATGGGAGTCTTGTTACTTCTAGCCAATTCACAATAGATAGCGATGGGGTTTTATATTCAAGGACTGGATTTAATTATGAAAATTATGCTGATAGTGAAGCCGATACTAATCATAAATTTCCTATGACTATCTATGTGCGCGGCATAACTGGTGGCAACCCATCGGGCGATGCGGTTGCTGGTGACACGCAAAGTTTAAGTATCTATGGCACAGGTTATGGCAATGGCTGGATAACCACCGCATTTGTGCTTTCCATTGTCGATGTTGAGCCTGAGCGGAATTATAATACATTATCATGGGCGGGGGTTTCGTCTACTGCCACCATATCAGAAACCGCTGATGTGGAAAACCAAGAATTAATAGCCGATTCCACCAATTATTTTGCCATCGCCACCCTAACCCCCAGCGATGCCGATGGTGATGGGTTTGAATATGCGATTGATAGGGGCAAGGACCAGCATTGGCTATTTGCTGATATCGGTAGCGATGGGGTTTTGAAAGTAAGATATGAATTAGATTATGAATCGGCATGGTATCCCCCTGTGGTAAAAACCACCATCTGGGGGCATGGCACCGCTGGCGACTCCACAAATGCCGCTGGTGCGGTATGGCTACCATTTGAATTCACCCTAACCATTTTGAATGTTAATGAAAATGGCGTAAATGATGAAATTACCAGTTGGTCGGGCACCCCGACCACCGATGCCAGTTGGCGTGAAACCATCAATGTTGAAAATCAAGGGCCCGAATTATCGGCTAGCGAATATGTTGCGGTGGGCACATTTAAGCCATTAGATGATGATGGCACTGAATTTGAATATGCGTTTGATACATCAAAGGCTGGTTTTTGGTTATTTGATTATGATACCAGCACTGGTGTTATAAGTGTAAAATATCAATTGGATTATGAATCGGCGTGGTATCCCCCGATTGTGGAAACCACTTTGTGGATACATGGCACATCTGGCGGCACCGCTACTGGCGATGGCACGGCATGGATAAGCCATAATTTTACCCTAAGCATTTTGAATGTCAATGAAGCGACCAATGATCAAGCCACCGAATGGGGGGCGGCACAGCAAACATCAGCCGTGGTAGCCGAAACGAGAGGGGTTGATAATCAACAATATATCAATAACCCTAATGATTGGGTGAAACTTGCCACCCTAATCCCCACTGATGCCGATGGCAATGAATTTCAATATGCGATCGATGGCGGCAGAGACCAGCATTGGTTATTTGATATTAGCCAAGATGGCGTTTTGAGTTTGAAATGGAATTTGGATTATGAATCGCAATTTTGGTCGGGCAATGTGGTTAAAACCACCATCTGGGCGAATGGCACATTGGGCGGCACCCCAGTGGGCGATGCTGTGCCGTGGGTAAGCCATAATTTTGCCCTAACTATTTTGAATGTTGATGATGATGGTATCAATAATAAAAAAACCGCATGGTCTGGTAACCAGCTAGCATCGGTGTCGGTTGGTGAAGATGATACTATTACTGGTACTGCAAGTGTAAGTGCTGGTGAGACGCCAGTTGCCATTGCCACCTTTGCCGCCATTGATGCCGATGGCAATGCATTTGAATATGATGTTCAGTTGAATAATGCAGATACTAATTATTTCTCAATAGATAGCGATGGGGTTTTATATACAACAGCTGGGTTTAATTATGAAGGAACTACTCTTGTCGATGCTGGTTATAAATATGACTTAAAAATTTATGCGCGTGGCATAAGTGATGGCGCCCCAGTGGGTGACGCGGTGGCAGGCACTAGCACCATTAATGGGGAGGCTGGATGGATAACCACATCATTTACGGTTAACATTACCGATTTTGATGAAGATAGTACCAATAATAAAAAAACCGAATGGTCTGGCACCCAACCAGCAGGAGCGGCGGTTAATGAGGATACTGATGTTAATGATGATGATTTGTTTGCTGTTCTCGACACGCCAGTCGCCATTACCACCTTTACCCCGATCGATGGCGATGGTAATGAATTTGAATATTATGTTTCTCTAGGTACAGGGAATACTAATTATAATACATTTTTAACAGTTGACGATGGTGGGGTTTTATATATAAAATATGGATATAATTATGAAGATTATAGCGATGATGGTGGAATATTTTCTTTAACCATCTGGGCTCGCGGCACATCTGGCGGCACCCCAACGGGTGATGCGGTGGCAGACACTAGGAGCTTGAGTGGGGAGAGTGGATGGATAGTCACATCATTCGTGCTTTCCATTGTTGATGTTGATGAATCTACAACGGCTGATGGTGGCACATCAATTTTTGTGGGGAATGCCAATCAAGATGGCGTTTATGATAATGTTGTTTTTGCCAATTTGAATTATACCAATGATGATACAAACCCCATTAAAATTGATTCTGCTAGTGATTTAGAAAATAGTTTTATTTCCTTCACCGATGCCGATGGCAACCAAAACCAACATCATTGGTATTTCATTGCCGATGACGTCAATGATGGCACGGGCTATATTGTGTTTGATGTTGATGGCGATGGTGCGGGTAATGACCAGATTCATATTTTTGGTGAAGGTAATTGGAATTGGGGCACCCCCAGCGAAGGTGATGGCATATTTGAAACCCCCGCTGGCTTGGCGAATGATGGCGGTTTAACCCACCAACAATTCCTTGACCTATTAGGCAACCCCACCATCAACGACGGCAATTTTGTTTAACCGCTTGACAAAACACAAAAAAATATAGTAAAATGCGAATCAGGGTATAGAGATAATCAAAATAATTTTTTTAAGCAGGAATTAGATTAAGGACTTAGGATTTTTATGGCTATAGCATGGAAAAT
>JBPCWX010000078.1:0-7598 GCA_051009095.1 Gammaproteobacteria bacterium
CGCACCAGTTTGGTTTCGGCGGCAGGGGGCAGTTGATAGTGCATCCCGCGCAAAGTGTGCTTGCGCACTGACAGCGCATCACTGACTTGCACAAATTTTGTGGGTAAGCCATGCTCGGCAAACTCGCGTGCGCAAAATTGTCGCGCAAAAAAGCCGCGCTCATCGCCGTGCTTTTCCAAGTCAATGATAAACGCGCCGGGCAAAGAGAGTTCGGTAAAACGCATCGTTTGTTATTTGCCTTGGGATAAAAATGCTGCAATAGTCTGAAAAACATGCGAGCGCATCGCGTCAGTGATGCCTTGATGACAGCCCAATAAGACACCGCCGCGCATCACCTGATCGGCGACCGGATAGCCGCCATCCCTCACCCGCGCAGAAATGTTTTTGAATCCGGGCTGGCGCAAAATGTTACCCGTAAAAATGACTCGCGTTTGAATATTGCGCTGCTCAAGAAAAATCTGCATGTCGCGGCGGGTAAAAGGTGCATCATCACGAATGACCAGCGGATAGGCCAGCCAGTTGGTGCGCGTATTTGGTGTTTGCTGAGGGAGGGTAAAATAGGCTTCATAATTGCCCAAAAATTCTGTTAACCGCGCAAAATTTTCTTCGCGGGCGCGCATGTTGTCCTCTAATTTGCCCAGTTGCACCAAGGCAAAAGCGGCGCTTATTTCGGAAGGTTCCAACTGATAACCGGGCACCGAAAAGACAAATTTTGCATCATATGGAATCCCGTCCAATTCCACATTAAAGCGGTCTTCTATTTTTTCCGAATCCTTAAACAAAGATGAATTACGCCCCCATGAACGCAATAAACGCGATTGGTCCGCCGCGCCGTCATCGTTGAGGCACAACATGCCACCGTTGCCCGCGCCGTTGATAATGTGGGAGCCATAAAAACTGGTAATGCTGGCATCTGACCACGCGCCAGACGAACGCCCGTTGAGCGTTGCGCCCAAGGTGTCAGCAGAATCTTCAATAATCAGCAAGCCGTGTTTTTGACAAAAAGTATGAATGGCCTCCCATTCACACACATTCCCGATTAGATTGGGAGCAAGCACGGCTTTGGTTTTATCGCTGAGCATTTCTTCCATTTGGGCAGTGTCGATGCAAAAGGTGTTTGGTGCAACATCCACAAAAGCGGGGATGAGTCCATTTTTGACCAAGCAGGATACGGTGGAAGAAAAAGTCAGCGCTGGGGTGATAACTTCTGCGCCAGCGGGTATGCCGAGTGCTTCAACCGCCACATAAAGCGCCGACGTGCCAGAATTGACCATAATGCCGTGTTTTTTATCAAACATGGCGGCAATGCGTTCTTCTAAGCGCCGCGTCCGCGCTCCCATTTGGGTGCTGGTTTTGAGCACCTCAATCACTGCGTCTATTTCTTCTTGTCCATGCACCGAAAGGCCATATGGGACATGAATGTTTTTAGTCATGTAGGCTCCTGGGGATAATGAAATTGGCGGGTATCAGCCGCGCGTCATAAATTCTAATTGGCGGCATCTTCATATTCTTTTAGGTGCCGCAAAGACAGTGATTTTAATTGATTACTGTTATGGCTGGTATAAAACGCCTGGTACCATTCTATGCTCATATTAACCGCGTGCGCCAGCGACAATCTGGGTTTCCAGCCCAGTTTTTTCGCTTTGGAAGAATCCAATTTTAACCATGCCGATTCGTGATAGCCTTGGTCAGATATAATTTTACTGTCAGTGTTTTTGCCCCAGGCGTCTTTTGCCAACTGAACGACTTTACTCACCGGTTTTATACTTGCTGCAAAAGGACCAAAATTCCACGCTTCACCATAGCGGCGGGGCTCCCGATAGAGATGCTCCGCCAGAGATAAATAACCCGCCAATGGTTCTAATACATGTTGCCATGGGCGCACGGCAAGGGGATTTCTCACATGCAACGTTTTGCCGGCGGCAAAAGCACGTGCCGCATCGGGAATAATTCTGTCTTGTGCCCAATCGCCGCCGCCGATAACATTGCCCGCTCGTGCCGTTGCCACGCCCGCCGCATTGTCATCGCTAAAAAATGAGCGCCGCAAGGAGCTGACGGCAATTTCTGCACAAGCCTTTGAGCTGCTGTATGGGTCATGTCCCCCCAAAATATCCGTCTCGCGGCAGGCGTGTCCTCGGCGAGCATTTTCATAGCATTTGTCGGAGGTGACGATGACTGCGGCGGCGGCGGATTCTGTTTGGCGCATTGCCTCCAATACATTGACGACGCCGATGACATTGGTGTGATAAGTAAGGGCAGGTTGCAGATAGGACTCGCGCACAAGGGGTTGTGCCGCCAAATGAAAGATAATCTCCGGTTGTGCGCGCTTTATGGCCTGAGTCAGTGTTTTGCTGTGGCGAACGTCTCCCTGATGATGGGCGGTGATAATATCGGCGACACCAACGCTGGCGAAAAAATTTGGTGTGGTCGGGGGCGATAAGGAATAGCCGGTAACCCTGGCTCCTAATTGGCTGAGCCAAAAGCAAAGCCAACCACCTTTGAAACCAGTGTGTCCGGTTATAAAAACGCGGCGGTTTTTCCAGAAATTACCGCGCTTTTGGAGAGTGCCAAAAGAGGCTTTCATGTTATTTATGCTCAATTCTTTGGTGGTATTCGGTGTTCATGTTTTTTTAGGGGAAGAATCATACCATAATTATAAAGGTTTGTTGTTGCACAGTGCTTAGAATCGGCGTGTTTGGCACAACGAACATTTCAATGCACCATCTTAACTTCGGTCTGCCTGTTTTGCTGGTCCATCTCCAAGTGATAATGCCCGCCGCCCACTACGTTGCCGTCCGCTTCCGCCGCCGCCAAAGCGTCCATAACATACTCGCGCAATAACCGCTCCAAAGGCCGCGCCCCCATGGTTGGCGAAAAACCATCCGCCAGCAGCTGCGCCCGCAGGTGCCGTCCAATTTTGATGCGAATGTTTTTTTCTGCCCGCAGACGGGCGGTCAATTCCCGCAGCCGCAAAGACAAGATGCGCGATAAAGCCTTCGCCTCCAATGGCAAAAAACGCACCACTGCATCCAAGCGGTTGCGAAACTCCGGCGTTAGGCGGCGCGACAATTCCTCGCTCCCCGCTTGTGCCGCATCATCGCGCGCAAAACCCACCGGCTCACGCTCCCACTGCTCGGCGCCAGCGTTGGTGGTCATCACCAAAATGGCTCCGGAGAAATCGGCACGGCGGCCGATGTTGTCAGTCAAGACGCCATAATCCATTATCTGCAGCAAAATATTGAGCACTTCCGGATGCGCTTTTTCTATCTCATCCAGCAGCACCACCGCATTGGGATGGCGGGCAATGTCTTCCACCAAACGCCCGCTTTGTTCAAAGCCCACATAACCCGGCGGTGCGCCAATCAAGCGCGATACCGCGTGCGCCTCCATACATTCCGACATGTCAAAACGCAACAGCGGGGTGCCCAAAACATCAGCCAAACCGCGCGCCATCGCCGTCTTGCCCACGCCCGTCGGCCCGGCAAACAAAAAGGCGCCCGCCGCCCGCGCGCCCTCGTGATAGCCCAAACGCAAACGCCGCACTGCCGCCGCCAACCGTTGTGCCGCCTCTGGCTGCGCGATAACCCGCGCCGATAATTGCGCCGCCAAATTTGCCATCTGCCGTCCAGTATCCGCCGCCCGGGCCGGCAAACCCGCCGCCCGCGCCGCCGTCGCCGCCAGCATATCTTCATCAATCGGGGCATTTTTTTGCGCGGCGCGACAACCAGCGCCGGCATCATCCAATAAATCAATGGCGCTATCCGGCAAAAAGCGGGACGGCAAAAAACGGCGGGCGCAGCTTGCCGCTGCGGTCGCTGCGGTCGGTGCATATGAAACGCCATGATGCACCGCCAAGCGGGCAATAACGCCGCTTAGAATTTCTTGTAATTCATCATCGGCCGGCTCGTTAATAACCACTTTTTGGAAGCGGCGTGACAAAGCCGCATCTTTCTCAAAAATACGGCGATATTCGGTAAATGTAGTTGCGCCAAGACAGCGCAAACCGCCGTTGCCGCCCAATATTGGTTTTAAGATGTTTGCCGCATCCAAACTGCCGCCCGCCACTGCACCGGCGCCGACCAAAGTGTGAATTTCATCAATAAACACCACCGCATTGTCATATGCGCGGCATTTTTCAATCAACTGCCGTAGCCGCTGCTCAAAATCGCCGCGATATTTTGTGCCGGCAATCAGTTCACCGATGGCAACAGAAAATAATTTCATGCCGGCAAGTGACGGCAACCCGGCCGCCGCACAATGGGCAAGTTTGTAGGCGACCGCGGTTTTGCCGACACCGGCTTCGCCCACCAGCAGCGGATTATTTTTGTATTTGCGGCTGAGCACCCGCGCCACTTCCGCCACTTCCGCCAATCGACCAAAAGGCTCTTCAATTTTACCCGCCGCCGCCAAGGCCACCAATTCATTGCTGGGCGCCGGCTGCGCTTCGGTGGGAGGGGTTTTTTCCGTTTGTTCATTGGCATATGCCAACACCGCCAAACGTTCCACCCCGTGTTTTTTTAAGAAATACGCCGCATGTGAATTGGGCTCGGCAAACACCGCCGCTAACACGTGCACCCCCGACGCCTTAACTTTGGTGCGCCCTCGGAGGTGCGACACGGCTCGTTTAAGCACCCGCTGAAAACCCACCGTGGGCATCGGACTGTGGCCGGCGGCGCGCGCCACGCTGGATTCTAAATAATGCTCCAAGTCCTGCCGCAGGCTATCGATATCGGCGCGGCATAATGACAAACATTGGCGCACCGATGAATTGTCAATCATCACCAGCACTAAATGCTCCACCGTAATCGCTTCCAAGCCGCGCCGCCGCGCATCCGTGTGAGTAAAATTGATGTTGTCTTCCAGCTCTTGCGTAATCATTCTTGCCGCCTCTGCTACACGTGCCGGCACCGCATGACACTCGGCAACGCCGGCATTTTTTTGTACCGTGATAAAATATATATCATCATAAGATCAAGTATAATTCATTATCGCCTTATTTAAGAATGGCTTTTTTATTATTACAAAAATATGATGTCCAATCTTTCAACAAACAACTGCACCGCCGGCAGCAAACTGCGGCAGGCCGCCAAAGAACATGCCCCGCTGCTTATGCCCGGCGTCATTAACGGCTATTGCGCCAAACTCGCCGAAAGCGAAGGTTTTGCTGCGCTTTATCTTTCTGGCGGCGGTGTCGCTGCGGCCATGGGACTGCCCGATTTAGCCGTCACCACCATGCACGACGTATTGCTCGATGCTGAGCGAATTACCGACATTTGCGCCGTACCCCTGCTGGTGGATGTTGACACCGGCTTTGGCAGCTGGCTCAGCATTGCCCGCACTGCGCGCGCCTTTTGCCGTGCCGGCGTGGCGGGCATCCATCTGGAAGACCAAACATCCGCCAAACGCTGCGGTCACCGCCCCAATAAACAACTGGCCACCCCGGCGGAAATGGCTGACCGCGTGCGCGCCGCCGTTGATGCCCGCCCCGATGATTCTTTTGTCATTATGGCGCGCACTGATGCCTTGGCTTCCGAATCGCGGCAGCAAGCCATTGCCCGCGCATGTTTGTACGCCGAATGCGGCGCTGACATGATCTTTGTTGAGGCTGCGCAAACACTGGATGACTATCGCGATTTTCGCGCCGCTTGCAAAAAACCGGTGCTGGCCAATATCACCGAGTTTGGTCAAACTCCCATGTTTTCGGCGCCACAATTAGCGGCGGCGGACGTCGACATTATGCTTTTTCCGCTGTCGGCTTTTCGCGCCATGAATCAAGCGGCATTGAATGTATACCGCGCTATTCGCCAAGACGGCAATCAACAAGCGGTCATACCATCCATGCAAACGCGCGAAGAATTGTACGATTATCTTAACTATCATGCTTACGAGCAAAAAATGGACAAACTTTTTGGAGAAGACAAATGACCAACACTGAAGGGTTACGAGGCATTTCTGCGGGACGCACCGCCATTTCCACTTGCGGCAAAGCCGGGCGCGGCTTGTCATACCGCGGCTATGCCATCGAAGATTTGGCGGCACACACGGGTTTTGAAGAAACCGCTTGGCTGCTGTTGCACGGCGAGCTGCCGACCGCGGCGGAATTGACCGCATTCAAGGAGCGTTTGCGGGCGCAACGGACGCTGCCGGCGGCTGTCTGCGAAACGCTGGAGAAAATTCCCGCCGATGCTCACCCCATGGATGTCATGCGGACTGCATGCTCCATGCTTGGCGCGGTGGAACCAGAAGGCGATTTTTCACACTCACAAGAAGTTGCCGAACGCCTGTTGGCGTTTTTTCCCAGCGCCTTGGGATATTGGCATCGTTTTGTCAGTGACGGCACCCGCGTCACCGTGGAAACCGCAGACGATACCATTGCTGGGCAATTATTACGGCTGCTCAAAGGCACGCCGCCAACTGCCGCAGAAACAGCCGCCATGGAGGTGTCTTTGGTGCTGTATGCGGAGCATGAATTTAACGCTTCCACTTTTTGCGCGCGGGTGGTGACCGCAACCTTAGCGGATTTTCATTCCGCGGTAACCGCAGCCATTGGCGCTTTGCGCGGTCCTTTGCACGGGGGCGCCAACGAGTCGGCGATGGAATTAATTCAACGCTTCGAGTCTCCGTCCGCCGCCACGGCCGGCGTCGCCGACATGCTGGCGCGCAAGGACAAAATAATGGGCTTTGGTCATGCGGTTTATTCCATATGCGACCCGCGCAATGAAATTATTAAAGAAGTGTCGCGCCGCTTGTCAGTGGAACATCCGCGGGCGCATCTGTTTGCAATTTCTGAAGCGATTGAAAAGAAAATGTGGGACGAAAAAAAGTTATTCCCCAACTTGGATTTTTACAGTGCGTCTTCCTATCATTTTATGGGAGTGCCAACACCGTTGTTTACACCGCTTTTTGTGGTGTCAAGGCTCAGCGGCTGGGCGGCACATATCATTGAACAGCGCCGTGATAACCGTCTGATTCGTCCCAATGCTGACTACATTGGCCCTGACGATCGCCCCTTTGTCCCCATTGACCAAAGAACTAACTAATGAAAGATGCGGGGCTTTCTTCTCATCAAAACAACGGTGCCGCAACTGGCGGCGGCATAAAAGCAGGCAACCCTGTTGGGCGGGATACTCTGAATTGCCGGCAAACACCGCCCGCGCAATTTATAATAACGGCATGATTCCCGTCCGCATCTCGGTGCCGCTGGCCCAAGGCGGCTACCCGATTCTGTGCGGCAGCGGTTTGCTGGCGCAGGTTGAGGATTGGCTACCCTTTGTCGGCAATGGTCAAGTGGCGGTGGTGAGCAATCGCAAAATTTTTGACTTGCACGGCGGCACCATCGCCGAGGCTTTGGACAAGCGCGCGCTGGTTATCCATCTCCCGGACGGCGAGCAGCATAAAAATTTGGACACTTGGGGAGTTATTGTGGACCAACTGGCGGCGGGCGGCATGAGACGAGACGGCACATTAATCGCCTTGGGCGGCGGCCTCATCGGTGATGTTGCTGGTTTTGCGGCGGCAACCTACATGCGCGGCGTCCGCCTGCTGCAAATGCCGACCACTTTGCTGGCGCAAGTCGATGCGGCCATTGGCGGCAAAAC
>JBPCWX010000079.1:0-3469 GCA_051009095.1 Gammaproteobacteria bacterium
GGACCATTGCGCTGCTTGCCGATAATTAATTTAACCGGGGTGTTTTCTTCGCCCGTCAGTTCATTACTTTTTTTATGCAGAAACAATACCAAATCGGCATCTTGTTCAATCGCGCCGCTTTCGCGCAAATCAGAAAGCATCGGCTCGTTTTGGGGGCGCATGTCGACGCCGCGGTTTAGTTGTGCCGCCGCCACCACCGGCACATCCAATTCCTTGGCCAAGGCTTTGAGACCGCGCGACACGGCGGACACTTCGATCGCCCGGTTATCCATCGCGCTGGTGCCGCCCGCTCCCATCAGCTGCAAATAATCAACCACCACCAACGCTAATTTTTTGTCATCTCGCGCTAACAATCGCCGCACTCGGCGGGCGCGGGCGCGGGCTTCCAAAATATTCAACATGCCGCTGTCATCAATATAAATATGACGGTCTTCCAAAACAGAAACCGCGGAAGATAGCGCGCGCAAATCATTGCCGCTCATGACTCGCCCCTCACCATCTTTGCCAGTGCGCAGTTTTCTCATATCCAGCCCCTCTTGTGAGATCAGCCGCATCGCCAGCAATTTACTCGACATTTCCAAACTAAACATGGCGACGCCGCCTTCAGTCGCCGATACATGCCGCACCAAATTAAGAACAAAAGCGGTTTTGCCTGACCCGGGGCGACCGGCGACAATCACCAAATCGCCACCATGCAAGCCCGCGGTAAGTTTGTCCAATTTAGGAAAGCCGGACGGCGCCCCGCGCAAGGCATCAAAATTCCCGGTGTTAATAATGTTAATCATGTTTTGGCAATAGGCGCCGGCGTCTTCTTTCACCAAACGCATATTTTCGCGGGACTCGGCAAACTGCTGCCCCACCGCCGCCAATTTAGACTCTATCTCATCCAATAATTGGGCGGGCGGTTTGTCGCCGGGGCGATGCGCTTCGCTGGCGCACTCGGCAAGGGTTTGAATCATCCGCCGCAACAATGCTTGGTGGCATATCAATTCGGCATATACGGGAACATTAACCGATGCCGCGCCGATGTCGGCCAGATTAGCGATGTATTCCTCGCCGCCGGCCTCGCGCAGTTTGCCGTTGGCGCTAAGATGCTGCACCACCATAACGGGGTCGGCGTGCTTGCTGAGCCGCAAGGTCTGCAAAGTGTGAAACAATAATTGATGGCGCTTGTCATAAAAATGCTCGTGGTACAAGGAAGTGCCCAAATCATCAAATAAATCATTGTTTAGCATCAACGCGCCCAGCAGTGCTTGCTCGGCATCCACCGCATGGGGCGCCTGCGGACGCGAATCAGCAGTAGCAGACTCGGCGGGTAAAAAAGAACTGTCGGTAGCGAAATTCATGGCTATGGGGGAAAGCAATTATACCTTTTTTGCCGCTAAGAAGTGGGCGGAGACTAATCCGCCCAACAAGCCCAACTTTTTTGCCTACCTATCCCGTGGCTTATTCCTCTGTTTTATTATGCTACCACCTTTCGCTAATGCAAAGCCGCCCACGGCAGTTATTATTGGCAATCCAGCGTCACTTTCAATTGTTTTTGTAATAAGCAGAACACCAACGACAACAATAATCATTATGGCAACCATTACTTGTGTGTAATTTTGCCAAAAACTGCTTTTTTCAGAAAAATAATGCTGAATAATATCGCTGAGATCTTGCGAACATCTTGAATTATTATGCATCGCACAGTATATCCTTTTGAGCGAAATGCAACGATTATAAATGTGCTTGCCCAAATGAAAGGCCGTACACACCGTAATAATCCCCATCAAAAGAAATCCAATTGATAGCCAAAATTCTTGTTTGCTCAGCATTTCCATAATTCACTCCTTTTTTAGTAACTATAAAAAGTTGACGAACATTATAGTATAAGTAAATCTTGAATACGAGTCAATTGGCGGTTTACAATATTTATATGTAGATTTAATAACACTATCCACGCGGATGGTGTTGTCGGTGCATGGTGGCCAAACGGTGGGCGGCAATGTGGGTGTATATTTGCGTGGTGGAGATGCTGGCATGACCAAGCATTAATTGCACGGCGCGCAAATCCGCCCCATGATTGAGCAAGTGCGTGGCAAAAGCATGGCGCAAGGTGTGCGGCGACAAGGGACGGGAAATAGCGGCGGCGGCGGCATAACGTTTGACCAGCAGCCAAAACATTTGGCGGCTCATCGCCGTGCCTCGCACGGTCAAAAACAATGCCGCACAAGGACGGCGCCATAATCGCGGCCGTGCTTCTTTCAGATAACGCTCCACCATGGCCGCCGCCGCATCGTTAAAAGGCACAATGCGCTCACGCCCGCCTTTGCCGATGATTTGGGCGCCGCCCACATCCATTCGTATTTCCTGCATCTGCAAAGACACTAACTCACTAACGCGCAAACCGCAGGCATACATCAATTCCAGCATGGCGCGGTCGCGCAAACCGATGGGTTGGGTGGTATCAGGCGCTGCCAGTAGCGATTCCACTTCCGCCTCGTCCATAAATTTTGGGCTGGGGCGCGGGCGGCGCGGTTGCCGTATGTTGGCGGTTGGGTCATCGGTGCGGTCGCCACTGTTAATCAAAGCGCGATAAAACCGCCGCGCCGCTGACAGGGCGCGACCTGCCGAAGACGGATTTTTGCCGGCCGCATTCATGTCAACCAGCCAACTGTGCACATCGGTGCTGCAAGCGTTTTTTAGCGCTGTGTCGCGGGTTTGCAAAAAAGCGGCCAAGGCGCGCAAATCACTGGCATATGCGCTGACGGTTTTTTCGCCGCAACCATCGCCAAATTGTAATTGATGACAAAACGCTTCCACTGCGTTGTCATTATCATCAGCAAAAGAGGGCGGCGTCACAGTCATCACCAAATTAATAATTTACGCCTTCGTGCCGCAAAAGCTGCCGTTTAATATCCAAGCGATGACTGCCGCTGTCCCCCATAAATCCGCCCACGCCGCTTTGGGCAACCACACGATGGCACGGCACCAGCAAGGGCACGCGATTGGCGCGGCAAGCGCCGCCAACCGCGCGGGGGGCGGAATATGCCTGCTGCGCAATGCCGCTATATGTTGCAACCTGTCCGCCGGCCAAAGATTGCACAATAGCGCGCACTTTGCGTTGAAAAGCGGTAGTGGCCGCAGCCAGTGGCAAGTCAAAATGGTGACCGCGTGGGCGGCGTAAATAAGCGCGCAACTGTCGCGCGGCTTCGGCGGCAAGAGCATTTTGCGGCGGCAATTCCGCATTTCGCAACGATAAATAATGCGTCTTCCATATGGCATATTCATCGCACTGCAATGCCAGCACCGCTCCGGGCAGGCGCATTTTTAATTGCCACGACGTGGCCTGATTATGTGGCATGTTTATCATTGACAGATAAAAGTTTAACAGACATTCGCTGGTGAATGCCAAATTTATCGCGCCCAAATTTTATTGGGCGGCATGTATCGCCATGAGATTCAAACCATGATAATTTAACTGCCC
>JBPCWX010000080.1:0-3793 GCA_051009095.1 Gammaproteobacteria bacterium
CTATTGATTCCTCGCCGACTTAATCAGGCAAAGAATAATAAGTTGTAATGAGGTAAGT
Organism: Gammaproteobacteria bacterium; assembly: GCA_051009095.1. Taxonomy (GTDB): domain Bacteria; phylum Pseudomonadota; class Gammaproteobacteria; order Tethybacterales; family Persebacteraceae; genus Doriopsillibacter. The sequence continues at coordinate 59 of JBPCWX010000080.1, forward strand.
TTTGTCAACTGCAATGCCTCCCGAAGATACACAGCACGCCGCACCGGCAAAGTGGCCGCCCGCCGCCACGGAGCGGGTGCACGTGCTTGATGTCCCGGCGCTTATTATCTTTGCCCTGCTTTTTTTTACCGTGGCCTTGCAGTTTTTTACCCGCTATGTACTCAATGACAGTCTGGGCTGGACCGAGGAAATTGCCCGCTATCTTCTTATCCTGCTTGGCTTCTCCGGCAGTATTATTTGCGTACGCAATAACTCACATATTGCCTTGGAGTTTTTCTATCGTTATATCTCCGCCACCAGCGCCCGCTGGATTGTTATCTTCTGCAGATTGACGGTGGCGGTATTTTTTCTTTATTGCGGTTATCTGGCGATAGAGCTTGCACAACGCACAAGCAGCCATATGGCTTCTGTTGAACTGCCCAAGGCCATTATTTACTATCTTGTCTCAGTGTTTTGCTTCATCACGGGAATATTCGGGTTCAGCACGGTGCGGCACCACAACAATATCACCCACCCCACGAGCGACTAAGCCCTCATCATTAAAAACCTATGGCACTCATCCTGTTATTTATCTCACTGCTTTTGCTGTTGCTGCTGGGCGCCCCGGTGGCGGTGGCGCTTGCACTGGCGTCGCTGCTTTATATCGCACTCAAAGGGCTGCCGGATGTTTTGCTCATTCACACCATGATCGGCGGGATAGACAGTTTTCCATTGCTGGCCATACCTCTATTTATTATGGCCGGACACCTGATGAACACCGGCGGCATCACCGAGAAAATTTTCCTGTTTGCACGCGCCCTGGTCGGTTGGCTGCCCGGCGGCTTGGGGCATGTTAATGTCGGTGCCAGTGTTATTTTTGCCGGCATGTCCGGAGCCGCCGTCGCCGATGCTGGCGGGCTGGGAAATGTGGAAATCAAAGCGATGCGAGATGCTGGCTATGATACACCTTTTGCCGTCGGCATCACCGCGGCATCTTCCACCATAGGCCCCATCATTCCGCCATCTCTGCCCCTGGTAATTTATGGTGTTATGGCGTCGGTTTCCATTGGCGAGCTGTTTGCCGCCGGCGTCATACCTGGGCTGCTCATGGCATTATCGCTAATGATTATGGTGGCGTGGCTGGCACATCGGCGCGGCTATCCGCGCGACAGCAAAATAAACTTCTGTCGGATTTGGTTGACTTTCCGCCGTGCATTTCTGCCATTATTAACACCCGTCATTATTGTTGGTGGAATTGTCAGCGGCATCTTCACGCCAACCGAGGCCGCCGTAGTGGCCGTGATCTATGCTTGGGTGTTGGGAATGGTCGTCTATCGCACGCTGGCTTGGCGGCAGTTGTTGCGGGTGACACTGGATACGATTGAAACCTCTGCGGCAATTCTAATGATTGTGGCAAGTGCCGCTGTATTTGCTTGGATCCTTACCGCCAACCAAACGGCCGAGATTTTAGGCGAGATGCTTCTTGGCATCACCACAAACCCTCATATCTTGATACTCTTAATGATGTTGATTGTTTTGTTTATCGGTTTGTTTATGGAGACTATCGCGGCCATCACCATACTCGTACCCGTACTGCTGCCCATCGCCATAAGTGCCGGAATTGACCCGGTGCATCTTGGCGTGCTGCTTATTCTCAACCTCATGTTGGGGTTGCTCACGCCGCCGGTGGGAATGGTGCTGTTTGTCTTGGCAAAAATATCGGCGGTCAGTTTTGAGCAATGCGTCAAAGCCACCTTGCCTTTCCTGGTGCCATTATTGATGGTGCTGCTGCTTATTTTATTTGTCCCACAAACCACCCTTTGGCTTCCTACGCTGTTTTACCGTTAATCCATTTCACCCAAGCATGACAAAAAAACTAATCGGCAAAACCTGTATTGTTACTGCAGCCGCCCAAGGCATTGGCCGGGCGGCTGCCGAAAGAATGGTGCGGGAAGGCGCCACTGTCATCGCCACCGATATTAACCAATCCGCCTTAGCCACAGTCAAAGGCGTGCAGCCGATAACGCTCGATGTAACCTCGCCGCAGCATATTAAAGCATTTGCCGCGACAGCAGGAGCAGCGGATGTGCTGTTTAATTGCGCTGGCTTTGTCCATAACGGCACCATTATGGAATGCCCTGAGGAAGATTGGGATTTTACTTTTACCCTTAATGTTAAATCCATGTATTGGATGATTCGCGCCTTTTTGCCGGGGATGATGGAACGCGGCGGCGGTGCAATTATCAACATGTCATCAGTGGCGTCGAGCATAAAAGGGGTGCCGAATCGTTTTGTTTACGGCACCTCAAAAGCGGCAATACTTGGGTTAACCAAATCAGTGGCCATGGATTTCATCGGCCACGGCATTCGCTGCAATGCGGTATGTCCGGGGACGGTTGATTCTCCTTCGCTGCATGAACGCCTGCATGCCGCCGGTGACTATGACGCCGCCAAGCAAGCCTTTATCGCCCGTCAACCAATGGGGCGATTCGCCACAACGGAAGAAATTGCCGCGCTCATCACTTATCTGGCGAGTGATGATGCCGCATTTGTTACTGGTCAAGCCATCGCCATAGACGGCGGCTGGACAATTTAGTTCACCATAGAAAGAATACATATGAAATTAGTTCGTTACGACATTGCCGGCACCGAAAAACCCGGCATCATGGACGCCACTGGCTTGCTGCGCGATTTATCCGCGCAAGTTGAAGACATTAACCCGGCATTGCTTGGCAACCTTGCCGCATTGCAAAGCATTGATACCGCCTCTCTTCCATCAATCACCGCACCTTATCGGTTTGCCCCATGCGTTAGCGGCACCGGTAAGTTTATCTGTATTGGGTTAAATTATTCTGACCATGCGGCGGAGACCGGGGCAAAAATCCCCCCTGAACCAATTATTTTTATGAAGGCGACGTCCGCCATTGTCGGTGCAAATGACAATATTGTCATACCGCGCCATTCAGTTAAGACGGATTGGGAAGTGGAGCTCGGCGTCATCATCGGTAAAGCCGCAAAATATGTGGTGGAAAACGAAGCCGCACACCACATTGCCGGCTACTGTGTCATTAATGATGTCTCCGAGCGCGAATTTCAAACCGCACGCGAAGGGCAATGGACAAAAGGAAAATCCTGCGACACGTTTGCTCCCATTGGTCCCTATCTGGTTACCCGCGATGAAATTAGCGATCCGCAAAATTTAAAAATATGGTTAGCGGTGAATGGCCAACGCATGCAAGACAGCACCACCGCCAATATGGTGTATGGCGCAGATTTTCTTGTTTCCTATCTCAGCCAGTTTATGACTCTTCATCCCGGCGACATCATCTCCACCGGCACGCCGCCCGGAGTCGGTTTGGGCATGAAACCGCCGCGCTTTCTCAAAGCGGGTGATATTATCACTCTGGGCATCGAAGGATTAGGACAACAGCAACAGGAGACAATTAGCGATGAATGAAGCACCGATTAATTTTTCCAAAAACAGCGCCGTCATTGTACGGCTGCATGAACAAGACAATGTGGCCATCGCCATGGCGCCCTTGGCCGCCGCCAAATCGATTGAAAATTACAACCTCACCACGGCTGCCGAAATCCCACGCGGACATAAAATTGCCCTGCGGGAAATTAAAGCCGGCGAGCATATCCGAAAATACGGACAAATCATCGGCGCCGCCAGTCAAGACATCCGCGCCGGCGACCACGTGCACACCCAAAACTTGTCCATGGCGGACTTTGAGCGCGATTATGCTTATAGTC